>CAIZCB010000088.1 GCA_903931355.1 uncultured Pseudomonadota bacterium | reverse complement strand
GATAGCAGTTTTACCCGTTTGTCTATCACCGATAATTAGCTCACGTTGACCACGGCCTACTGGAATCATTGAGTCAATCGCTTTCAAACCAATTTGCACAGGTTGATCAACCGATTGTCTAGCAATAACGCCTGGAGCAATTTTTTCGATAGGTGATTTCAAATCAGTATCAATTGAACCTTTACCGTCGATTGGATTACCTAAAGCATCAACAACACGACCTAATAAAGCTTCACCAACTGGTACTTCTAAAATTCTACCTGTACATTTAACAGTATCGCCTTCGGTAATGTGTTGGTATGCACCCAACATTACCACACCGACTGAATCTCTTTCTAAGTTCAAGGCCATGCCATAAGAACCGCCGGGGAACTCCAGCATCTCACCTTGCATTGCTTCCGACAAACCATGTACACGAACGATACCATCGGTAACACTAACTACCGTACCTTCCGTGTGTGCTTCGAGATTGGCGTCGAAATTCTCGATCTTCTTTTTAATTAGATCACTTATTTCTGATGGATTTAATTGCATTTTATATTTCCCGATCTAGCTCTTAGAGCCTTTTGGCTAATTGATGAAGCTGGCCACTGATAGAACCGTCAATTACTTTGTCACCCGCTTTTGCAAGTATGCCGCCAATTAACGATTTATCGACCAACACAGTAGCATTGACCTTTTTGTTTAATTTCTTTTCCAGCTTTGCGACATAGTTGCTTTGCTCGGCTTTGTTTAACGGATATGCACTATACAAATCAACGTTAACGTAACCTTCGTCTTCAGCTTTGTATTGTTCATACAAGGCGGTGATTTTTGGTAATAACTGTAATTTGCCATTTTCAATCAAAAGTTTTAGCAAATTTTTTGCTTCATCTTGAATTTGGTCTTGGCAAATATCCAGCACTACTTCAATCTTTTTATCTTTGCTGATTTTTGGATTGCTAATAATGGCAATCAAATCTCGGTCTTGTGCAACAACCGATAAAAACAACAAAGATTCCGACCAAGCACTTGCAGTTTCAGTCTGTTTAGCCCGTTTAAATGCAGCTTCGGCATAAGGCCTTGCTAGTGTCGCTAACTCAGTCATTGCTTAACCTAATTGTTCTGCAGTTTTGCTGAGAATTGCCTGATGCTTCGCTTTGTCGATTTCTTCTTTCAAAATCTGTTCAGCTGCGCGCAAGGCGAGGGCAGACACTTCTTTGCGTAAATTTTCTCTGGCTTGCAATATCTCTTGTTCAACCTGAGCTTTAGCAGCTTCGATTAAACGCTCACCTTCTGAACGAGCTTGCAATTTAGACTCTTCGACCACTTCATTTGCACGTTTTTGTGCAGAACTAATGATTTCAGCAGCTTGTTCTTTAGCTTCTTTGAGAACGCTTTTCGCTTTTTTCTCAGCCAGCTTAATATCTTCCTGACCTTTTTCGGCAGCTGCCAAACCTTCGGCAATCTTCGCTTTACGCTCTTCAAGCGCAGCAATGATGGGCGGCCAAATATACTTCATGGTCAACCAGACCAGAAGCGAAAACGTGATCATTTGACCGATCAGAGTAGCATTGATACTCATTGATGTTTCCTAAGTATACTGTTGTTATTGGTATCTGCGTTTTGTGACAAGACTACTACAATTTTGCAGTAGCCTATCTAAGCCACAGAACAGATGGATCCGCTTTAATTAACCTGCAGCAGATTGAACAGCTGATAGGAATGGGTTTGCGAATGTGAAGAACAAAGCCATACCAACGCCAATCATGGTAGCCGCGTCAAGCAAACCAGCAACGATGAACATTTTTACCTGCAACATTGGTACTAATTCTGGTTGACGAGCTGCACCTTCCAAGAATTTGCCGCCTAATAAACCAAAACCAATCGCTGTACCGATCGCGCCTAAGCCAAGAATGATGCCAACTGCGATAACGGTGAAGCCTTGTACGTTGGCTACTAATGATGCGAGTTCCAT
>CAIZCB010000087.1 GCA_903931355.1 uncultured Pseudomonadota bacterium | reverse complement strand
AGGAAAAGTATCCGTTTGAACAAATTATCCCTGTCTCAGCGCTGAAAAGCCAAAATCTGGAAGTTTTAGAACAACAAATCATGTCTTTGTTGCCTGAGTCGGATTTGATTTACCCAGAAGACCAAATTACCGATAGACCAGAGCGGTTTTTCGCTGCTGAAATCGTCCGCGAAAAACTGACACGACGCTTGGGTGATGAATTGCCGTATGCGTTGACAGTCGAGATTGAACGCTATGAAGAGCATCCAGAGCTTTGCAAAATTTACGCGGCGATTTTAGTCGAGCGTAACAGCCAAAAATGCATCGTGATTGGCAAACAAGGCGAAATGCTGAAAAAAATCGGCACCGAAGCACGTTTAGACATCGAAAAACTGATTGGCCAAAAAGTTTATTTACAGCTTTGGGTGAAAGTCAAAAAAGGCTGGTCAGATAGTGAACGCGCTTTGCAAAGTTTGGGCTTCGTTGACACGATTGATTAAATGGATGAAGCGGTCGTTTATCTTCAGCCTGCTTATATTCTGCAGCATCGACCCTACCGCGAAACCAGTTTACTGCTAGAGGTCTTTACCCGCGATTTCGGCTTGGTTTCGCTGCTTGCCAAAGGGGTACGCAAAGAAAAATCCAAAACCGCCGGCGTGTTGCTACCGTTTGCCTTGCTGCAAATCTCCTATCTCGATAAAAACGAACTCAAGCTGTTAACCAACGCCGAATTTTTAGAAGCCCATGATTTACAGCGACTGGGCTTGTATTGCGGCTTTTATGTCAACGAGTTAGTTCAGCGGTTTTTACATAAACACGACCCAAATCCGGCGTTATTTGTTCGTTATCAACAGTGTTTGCAAGCCTTGTTGACTGACGACAACATCGAACAAACCTTGCGCTATTTTGAGTTGGATTTATTAGAACAAGCCGGTTATGCAATAGAGTTGGAGGTTGATAGTCGCAGTGGAAAACCGGTTCAAGCCGAGCGACGTTATCAATTTGAAGCCAACTTAGGCATGGTCGAACAAGCCACTGGCGCGATTGATGGCCGAACTTTATTAGCCATTTCGGAACGAAGCGAGCTAGATACAGTCGCATTAAGCCAAGCCAAACAGTTATTACGCACTTTACTGGCGCAGCATTTACAAGGTAAGCCCTTAAAAAGTCGGGCGGTGCTGGCTAAAGTTATTCAATATTTATAACCAGTAGCGTCAGATTTTCCCGTCTGCCGCGCCGAGCACCGAAGCTTTTACTGGGAATAGCCCGTTAGGGTCGCCGCATGGATGCGGCGAGTTGGCAAAGGGGCACGACGCCCCTTTTGCCAACCCCCAGTAAAAGCTTTGGAGCGCAGGATTTAAGCGGCGGTCGGGTGGCCTTTTCTTTGGTTACTTTCTTTTGGCCATGCAAAAGAAAGTAACTCGCCTGTCGGTGCGAGAACCGACATTCAAATGGCTTCGCAACGCGAATCCTTATTTATAAACCATTAAAAGCGCAGTTTATGCTTGATGGCGTTGCTTAACATCAGTTACAAAGACAATAAGGTTATGGAAAAACAAAACATTTTATTAGGCGTCAACATCGATCATGTTGCAACCGTCAGACAAGCACGAGGCACTCGCTATCCTGAGTTGATTCAAGCTGCTTTAGTCGCTGAACAAGCCGGGGCTGACGGCATCACTGCCCATTTACGCGAAGATAGACGACATATTCAAGATCGCGACATTGGTTTGCTAAAACAAATGCTACACAGCCGT
>CAIZCB010000086.1 GCA_903931355.1 uncultured Pseudomonadota bacterium | reverse complement strand
AATAGTTGCCAATCACTTGTAAGCCCACTGGTTTTTGGTCGATAAATCCGGCTGGAATCGACAAAGCCGGTAAGCCCGCTAGGTTGATGGCAATGGTGTAAATGTCTGACAAATACATTTGAATCGGGTCGCCGGTTTTTTCGCCGATTTTGAAAGCGGGGCTTGGTGTCACTGGCCCCATCAACACATCAACTTCCGATAAAGCACGTTTAAAGTCGTCGCTAATCAGGCGGCGTACTTGTTGGGCTTTCAAATAGTAGGCATCGTAATAACCAGCGGATAAGGCATAAGTGCCCATCAAAATTCGGCGTTTAACTTCGGCACCAAAGGCTTCACCGCGCGAACGGGTGTAAAGATCGGTCAAGTCAGCGGGATTTTGGCAGCGATAACCGAAACGCACGCCGTCGTAGCGAGATAAGTTGGATGAACATTCAGCGGAAGCGATGACGTAATAAGCCGGAATCGCCAAGTCCAATGTTGGCATCGACACTTCTACCACTTCGGCACCGAGTTTTTGATATTCGGCAATCGCGGCTTGAATGGTGCTTGCCATTTGGCTGTCTAAATCGGCGCTGAAAAACTGTTTAGGTAAACCGATTTTTAAGCCTTGTAAACTATCGTTGAGGCTGGCGCTGTAATCGGGAACTGATTGATCAACACTGGTTGAATCTTTAGTGTCAAATCCGGCCATCACTTGCATTAATAAAGCCGCATCTTCGGCACTACGCGCCATTGGTCCGCCTTGATCCAAGCTGGAGGCATAGGCAATCATCCCGTAACGCGACACGCGGCCATAAGTCGGTTTTAAACCTGTAATGCCGCATAAAGCTGCGGGTTGGCGAATCGAGCCGCCGGTGTCTGTGCCGGTAACCGCTGGTGCTAAACGTGCCGCAACTGCTGCCGCTGAACCACCCGATGAGCCGCCAGGGACGCAATCGGTTGCCCAAGGGTTTTGGGTGGCACCATAGAAACTGGTTTCGTTGGATGAGCCCATGGCAAATTCATCCATGTTTAATTTGCCTAACAACACGCTGCCGGTTTGATTGAATTTATCAACGACGGTGGCGTTGTAAGGGGCGATGAAGTTGTCGAGCATTTTCGAGCCGCAGGTGGTTTTAACGCCTTGGGTACAGAAAATGTCTTTTTGAGCAATTGGGATGCCGGTGAGGGCAGAGCTATCGCCGCTGGCTAAGCGTTGGTCAGCTTCAAGAGCTTGTTGCAAAGCCAATTCTTCGGTGACGGTGACAAAGCTGTTTAAGCCTTAATGTTGCTTAATCCGCGCTAAAAAGGCTTGGGTTAATTCAACACTGGAAAATTCTTTACTGCGTAATCCGGCAGCGAGTTCGGTCAGGGTTTTGTTATGCATAATCGTGATTAGTCGATAACTTTAGGAACCAGATACAGTCCGGCTTCGGTTTGCGGGGCGATGGCTTGAAATGCGTCGCGTTGATCGCTCTCGGTGACTGCGTCAGGGCGCAAGCGTTGCATTTGATCAAGCGGGTGAGCCATGGGGGAAACGCCGTTAGTGTCTTGTTGTCCCATTTGGGTCATCAAGTCTAAAAGTTTGGAAAGGTCTTGGGCGTAATGCTCGATTTGTTGTTCATCAATGCCCAATCTGGCGAGGTGGGCGATTTTTTTAACGTCACTGGCCGTTAACGACATCGTGTAAGCTCCATGTTGAGTAATGCAAATATCATACTTTATATCTTGCCCAACTGCCCGCATGATTGATAAAGTAGCGGGATTTTCTGTGCGCTCAGGTGTAATCATGTTCAAACGAATTCGTGGCCTTTTTTCTAATGACTAATCAATCGATTTAGGCACGGCTAACACGCTTATTTACGTTCCAGGTCAAGGTATCGTTCTTAACGAGCCTTCCGTAGTGGCAATTAAGGAAGACAAAGTTCGCGGTCAAAAGACCATTGCAGCGATTGGTGCTGACGCGAAAAGTATGTTGGGTCGGACTCCAGGCAATATCACTGCGATTAGACCCTTAAAAGATGGCGTGATTGCAGATTTCGCTGTTACCGAACGCATGTTGCGGCATTTTATTAAAAAAGTGCATGAAAACAAGCTGTTAAGACCGAGTCCACGGATTTTGATTTGTGTGCCTTGTGGCTCTACTCAAGTTGAAAGACGGGCGATTCGCGAATCAGCGGCAATGGCTGGTGCCCGTGAAGTGTATTTAATCGAAGAGCCAATGTCGGCGGCAGTTGGTGCGGGTTTACCAGTTGATGCAGCACACGGTTCTATGGTGTTGGATATTGGCGGCGGTACTTCTGAAGTCGCGGTTATTTCATTAAACGGCATTGTTTATTCAGCATCTGTTCGTATCGGCGGTGATCGTTTTGATGAATCTATCATCAGCTATGTGCGTCGTAACTACGGCACCTTGATTGGTGAATCGACCGCTGAAAAAATTAAACATCAAATTGGTGCTGCCTATCCTGGCAGTGAAGTTCGCGAAATGCAGGTCACTGGTCGCAACTTGGCAGAAGGCGTGCCACGCAGTTTCTCATTGAACAGCAACGAAATTTTAGAAGCTTTACAAGAGCCTTTATCGGGCATTGTTAGTGCGGTTCGCGTTGCTTTAGAACAAACTCCGCCAGAATTAGGGGCTGACGTTGCCAGTCGCGGTATTGTTTTGACTGGTGGTGGTGCCTTATTGAAAGACATCGACCGCTTGATTTCAGAAGAAACCGGTTTACCAGTTTACATCGCTGAAGATCCATTAACTTGCGTAGCTCGCGGTGGTGGTATGGTGTTGGAAATGTTGGATTCTAAAGGTGCTTCTGCGTTTTCTTTAGAATAACTTCTTATTGGCTTGCAGCGAGTTTGGGGAAGCGGACAGACTTAATCAAACAGCTTTGTTAGCTAAGCCTGTCAGCGGTGAAGTAGCTTGAGCACTTCACCGCTCCCGTCTGACTTAAATTCTTGAGGTTTTGTTATAAAACTCCTATTTGCAACCGGCCCATCACTTAATACGCGATTATTAGTTGCGATTTTGGTGTCACTTTCGCTTTTGATTGCCGATTACCGTGGCACTAAGCTCCATGCTTTGCGCTCGTTGCTGTCTGTTACCCTTTATCCTTTGCAATCTTTAGCCAGTTTGCCGGTTGATTTTTATCAGTCCCTATCGACAACGATGATTTCTTTTGTGGAATTACAGAAAGAAAATCAACGCCTGAAAGAAACCCAATTAATTAACGATGCCCGTTTGCTAAAACTAGCGGCTTTGGAAAAAGAAAATATCCGCCTACGGGTGTTATTAGAAAACTCATTTCAACTCGGCGAACAGGTTTTAGTCGCCGAGCTACTGTCAGTGAAATTAGCGCCCTACGAACATACGGTAGTGGTCAATAAAGGCAGTCGTTTCGGTATTCATACCCAGCAACCGGTTTTGGATGCCAACGGTATTGTCGGTCAAGTAATTCGAGTGTTGCCTAATAGCGCTGAAGTGATGTTGATTACCGATCCTGGACACGCGATTCCAGTTGAAGTTAATCGTAACGGTCTTAGAACCATCGCCTTTGGTAGCGGGCAGTCCAATCGTCTGCATTTACCATTTTTAGCCAATAACGCTGATATTGTGCCGGGGGATTTATTAGTCACTTCCGGTTTAGGTGGTGGTTTTCCGGCAGGTTATCCGGTAGCCGTCGTTGATAAATTTGAAGCCAGACCGGACAAATCTTTCGCCACTATTTACGCCACGCCAAAAGCTCAGCTGGAAACCAGTCGTGAGTTCTTGATTGTCTGGAGTGATTCAACGCCGGTGGAATTAGGCAATCAACAATCAGCGCCGGTTGCCGTTGATCACAGTGGAAAAGCCCATGTCCAACCCTAATTCATCGTTAGTCTTCGTTTATTTTATGGCAACCATCGCCGTGGCAATGATATTGCGGGTGATGTCGGTGTCGCCGATACTTGATCAATTAAATCCTGATTGGATTGCTTTGGTTTTGGTGTATTGGACTATGGCGTTTCCTGAGCGTTTTGGGGTATTTACAGCCTGTTTTGTTGGCCTATTAACCGACGTGCTAACTGGACGATTGCTTGGGCAATACGCGCTAATTTATTCCTTGATTGCCTATTTCAGCGTTAAAGAACACCGTCGTTTACGGCAGTTTCCGTTGTTACAGCAAAGTCTGTTTGTGTTTTATTTCCTGTTACTAGCCAAAATCATCGTATTTGGCATGGAAAGCTTACAAGCTGGTAATCGTTTGAGTTTATCGTTTTGGTATCCGGTTTTTAGCGGCATACTGGCTTGGCCTGTAGTGTTTTGGTTGTTGCGGTATCTGCGTGTTGTTGCGCGTCTTGCTTAACGGATATGGATAATCATTTTGCGGTTAAAGATCCACTCGAGGAAAGTCGGATTTTTTTAAACAGGGTCGTAGCAGCGTTTGTGCTGATTATCCTGATTATGTCTGGGCTAGTGGTGCGATTGGTGTATCTGCAAATCGTCGGCCACGAACATTATTCGACTTTATCCAAAGACAACCGCATCAAAATCGCCCCATTACCACCCACTCGCGGCATTATTTATGATCGCAATGGCAAGATGCTGGCGCAGAATGTGCCAACTTACAGCTTGGAATTAACCCCCGAACGCATCGAAAATCTCGATGAAACCTTAAAAAATCTTCAACAATTGCTGGCGATTTCTGACGATAAGCTTGAGCAATTCCAAAAACTTCGCAAACGCAACAAAGCCTTTACCAGCACGCCGTTATTGCAAAATTTAACCGAAGAAGAAGTCGCGAAATTTGCAGTAGTGCGGCCTTATTTTCCTGGGGTTGATGTCTATGTGCGCTTGGTGCGGCAGTATCCTTATGCTGATTTATCCTCGCATGTGGTGGGCTATGTTGGACGTATCAACGAACAAGAATTAAAAACTTTACCTTCTGCCGAATACCGAGGCACTGATTTTATTGGCAAAATCGGCATCGAAAAAACCTATGAAAATCAATTGCATGGTACCGCAGGCTATGAAGAAATCGAAACCAATGCCCAAGCGCGGGCGGTTAATACCGTTGCCACCACCGAACCGATAGCCGGCTCTAATATCTATCTGACTTTAGATATTGATTTACAAAAAATCGCCTACGATGCCTTGAGCGAATACAACGGCGCAGCCGTGGCGATTGAGATTAAAACCGGCGCGGTTTTGGTGTTTGCTAGTCGGCCGGGATTTGATCCTAATCCGTTTGTTGCCGGTATTTCTGCTAAAGAATACAAAGCCTTACAAGAATCGCACGACCAACCGCTGTATAACCGAGCCTTGCGTGGTCAATATCCGCCAGGTTCAACCGCCAAGCCATTTTTAGGATTGGCGGGCTTGGAATATGGGGTTACTGATTTTGGCCATCATTTGTTTTGCCCCGGCTATTACCGCTTACCGAATGTCGAACATAAATACCGTGACTGGAAAAAATTTGGTCATGGCTCGGTGGATATGAACAGCGCGATTACCGAATCCTGCGACGTCTATTTTTATGATTTAGCGATGGCAATGGGCATCGACAAAATGCACGAATTTATGGACAGATTTGGCTTTGGTCGCAAAACTGGCATCGATTTAGTCGGCGAAGTAGACGGTTTAATGCCGTCAAGAGAATGGAAAAAACGCTTTCGTAAACACGCTTGGTTCCCGGGTGAAACCATTATTACGGGGATTGGTCAGGGTTATATGCAAGCCACGCCGTTGCAATTAGCCAGAGCGACAGCGACACTGGCCAATAATGGTCAAGTGGTGGTGCCGCATTTAGTGCAACGGGTGATTAATAAAGACACGGCTGAAACTTTCGAGAATCGCAACCCCGAAAATCTAGGATTGAAAAAGCAGAATGTTGATAACGTCATCGCCGCGATGACCAATGTAATTCACAGCTCACGCGGTACAGCGGGTAGTTTGGCCCGAGGCATCAACTATCACATTGCAGGCAAAACCGGTACCGCACAGGTATTTACCATCAAACAAGAAGAAAAATACAACGAAGACGCGATTGATTTCAAAATGCGCGACCATGCGTTATTTATTGCCTTAGCGCCAGTTGAAGACCCGCAAATTGCGGTAGCGGTGATCGCTGAACACGGTGGTCACGGTGGTACAGTCGCGGCGCCAATTGCCGGTGAAATTATCCGCGCCTATCTCAATCAAAATAAGGCCAGTGCTAATGAAAAATGAAATGCGTAATGAGTATTTTCAGTCGCCGTCATTAATTGGCAATCTACTCAGAACCCTGCACGTCGATATTCCCTTGTTTTTAGGCTTAGTGCTGATTTGTACTCTCAGTTTTGTGATTCTTTACAGCGCTGGCGGTCAGGAAATCAATGTTTTGATTCGTCATGCTACCCGCATGGGTTTTGCGATGTTGTTGATGATCGTGCTGGCGCATATTAATCCCCGCCAGTTTCAAAGTTTTTCAGTGTTGTTTTTTGCTGGTTGCGTGTTGTTATTGCTGGCTGTGGCGGTGATGGGGCAGATTGGTAAGGGCGCACAACGCTGGCTGGATTTAGGTTTTTTCCGCTTTCAGCCTTCCGAATTTACCAAACTCAGTGCGCCGATGATGGTGGCTTGGTATCTGGCCGAACAGCCTTTGCCGCCCAAGCCTAAGCATGTTGGGATCGCTGGTGCTTTGTTGATTTTGCCTGTGTTGCTGATTGCTAAACAACCAGATTTAGGCACCGCCTTATTGGTCGCCAGTTCCGGCGCGGCAGTGTTGTTTTTTGCCGGTTTGTCATGGTGGTTCATGATTGTTTGTGTGTTGGGCGGTATCGCCTTAACGCCATTGCTGTGGAATTTTTATCTGCACGATTATCAAAAAAATCGGGTGCTGACTTTTATCAACCCCGAAGCCGACCCAATGGGCGCGGGTTATCACATTATTCAATCAAAAATCGCGATTGGTTCCGGCGGCGTCAATGGCAAAGGCTGGTTAGGTAGTAGTCAGGCCGAATTAGACTTTTTACCGGAAAGTTCGACCGACTTTATCTTTGCGGTTTTCGCTGAAGAATTTGGTTTATTTGGCTGTGTCAGTTTGTTGTTTTTATATTTACTGGTCATCATCCGCTGCTTCTACATTGCCGTCCAAGCCCAAGATACTTACAACCGCTTGTTGGCTGGCAGCTTAGCGTTTACCTTTTTCGTCTATGTGTTCGTCAATATTGGCATGGTGATTGGCGTGTTGCCGGTGGTCGGTGTGCCTTTGCCTTTGGTCAGTTATGGCGGCACCTCTATGGTGACTTTAATGGCCGGTTTTGGCATATTGATGTCGATTCATACTCATCGCAAAGTCCATCCGGTATAAACATGAAGTTTAAAAAATCAGTTTTACTCGCCTTATTGTTATCGACTCAGCTGGCGCAAGCTGAGATTGCCAACACCGATAGCTTTAATGGTTTTATCCATAAAATGGTTAGCCAGCATCATTTTAACGAAACGCAGCTGCGGCAATTGTTCAAAACGGTCGAGATACAACAGCCGATTTTAGACGCCATGTCCAAGCCTGCCGAAGCCAAACCTTGGTTTCAGTATCGCGATATTTTCATGACCGAAACGCGGATTGCTGGCGGTGTGCAGTTTTGGCAAGACAACCAAGCCGCATTAACAGCGGTCGAACAACAATACGGCGTGCCTGCTGAAATCATCATTGCCATTATTGGCGTCGAAACCAAATACGGTGCCAATACCGGCAAATATCGAGTGATTGATGCCTTATCGACTTTGGGTTTTGCCTATCCGAAACGCAGCGAATTCTTCTTAAAAGAGCTGGAGCAATATTTATTGCTGACCCGTGATGAACAAATTGATCCGCTGAGCTTAAACGGTTCCTATGCTGGCGCAATGGGCTTTCCGCAATTTATGCCCAGCAGTTTCAGAACCTACGCCGCTGATTTTGACCACGATCAACATCGCGACATTTGGAAAAACAGCGCTGATGCGATTGCCAGCGTTGCCAATTATTTCGTCCGCAACCAATGGCAAGCCGGTGGCGAAATCGCTTTTCCGGTGACTGCCAAAGGCGAGTCTTATCAAAAAGCCTTGGGCAAAGGCGTTAAACCCGATTCCACTGTTGGCCAATTACGCGCTTTACAGGTCAATGCACCTAAGCAATTAGCCAATCATCAAGCCGCTAAATTACTTAGTTACCAAACCTTAGACGGCAATGACTTGTGGCTGGGTTTGCATAATTTTTATGTGATTACCCGTTACAACCACAGCCCTTTATACGCAATGGCGGTTTATCAATTAAGCCAAGCAATTGCTGATCGACACAACGCCCACCATTAACCTTTAACTGCCGTAACCCATGACAAACGAATATAACGCCGCCGCGATTGAAGTATTAAGTGGTTTAGATCCGGTACGCAAACGCCCAGGGATGTACACCGACACCACGCGCCCTAACCATTTGGTACAGGAAGTGGTCGATAACAGTGTCGATGAAGCGCTGGCAGGACACGCCAACAGCATCGAAGTGATTTTGTTTAAAGACGGCTCGGTGAAAGTTAGCGATAACGGCCGCGGGATGCCGGTCGATATTCACCCCGAACAAGGTATTCCTGGGGTGGAAGTGATTCTGACCCAGCTCCATGCGGGCGGTAAATTCTCGAACAAAAACTACCAATTCTCTGGCGGCTTGCACGGGGTTGGGGTGTCGGTGGTGAATGCTTTATCGGAAAAACTGCTGGTGGAAATCAAGCGCGGCGGTGGTGTTTATCAAATGGAATTCGCCAGTGGTGACAAAGTCAGCGAACTCCAGCAATCCGGCACGGTCGGCAAAGCCAACACTGGCACCAGCGTTCACTTCTGGCCAGAAGGCAAATATTTCGACTCCAACCGCGTTTCAGTGTCCAAGCTAAAACACGTTTTACGCGCCAAAGCGGTGTTGTGTCCGGGCTTAAAAATCGTCCTGCATTCCGAGTTAAGCGATGAGCATTACGAATGGTGCTACCAAAACGGTTTGCAGGAATATTTATTAGACCGAATCGGTGATGTGGAAATTTTCCCGCAACAACCGTTTATGGCGAATATGGCCGCCAGCAACGAAGCTGTCGAATGGGGCATTGTCTGGACACCAGACAGCCTGCCGGAAACCATCGCCGAAAGTTATGTCAACTTAGTCCCAACCGCGCAAGGCGGCACCCATGTTAATGGTTTACGCGCTGGTTTAACCGAAGCGATTCGCGAGTTCTGCGATTTTCGTAATCTGCTGCCACGTGGGGTAAAAATCGCCCCCGAAGACGTTTGGGAAAGCTGTCATTTTGTCTTGTCAGTCAAACTAGAAGACCCGCAATTTTCTGGACAAACCAAAGAACGCCTCAGCTCGCGTGAATGCGTCACCTTCGTTTCCGGCGTTGCCAAAGACAGCTTTAGCTTATGGCTAAATCAGCATCCGCAAGAAGGCGAAAAAATCGCTGAAATTATCCTCACCAGCGCCCAAAAACGCTTAAAAGCCGGTAAAAAAATCGTCCGCAAAAAAATCACCAGCGGCCCCGCGTTACCCGGAAAACTTGCCGACTGCTCTGCACAAGACATTTCCCGCACCGAATTGTTCTTAGTCGAAGGCGATTCAGCGGGCGGCTCGGCCAAACAAGCCCGCGAACGCGAATTCCAAGCCATCATGCCGTTACGCGGCAAAATCTTGAACACTTGGGAAGTCGATTCCAGCGAAGTAATGGCCTCGCAAGAAGTCCACGACATCGCGGTGGCCTTGGGCATAGAACCCGACAGCGACGATTTACAACATCTACGCTACGGCAAAATCTGCATCCTAGCCGATGCCGACTCTGATGGTAACCACATCGCCACCTTGATCTGCGCGTTATTCTTCCGCCACTTTAAAGCCTTAGTACAAGCCGGCCACGTCTTCGTCGCCATGCCGCCGTTGTACCGGATCGACGTCGGCAAACGGGTGTTCTACGCCTTAGACGAATCCGAACGCCAAGGGGTTTTAGCGCGTATCGAAGCCGAAAAACTCAGCGGCAAAATCAACATCCAACGCTTCAAAGGCCTAGGCGAAATGAACCCCTCTCAACTCCGCGAAACCACCATGAACCCAGATACACGGCGCTTGGTGCAGTTAGTGATTGAGGAAAATGACGATACTTTTGAACAAATGGACTTGCTGCTGGCGAAAAAGCGGGCAGGGGATAGGAAGAGCTGGTTGGAGGATAGGGGGAATTTGGCGGAGGTTTGATGTGGTTTTATTTGGAGTGTGATGCTAGCGTTTAGCCTAATGATTTAAAGCTTGTTCGACTTTGTTTTTTAAAGTAGTATCAATTTTCTTATTAGTATTTTTAATTTTGGAGTCGATTATGGCAGATGATTTTTTTTCAGAGTTCACAAAAATAGAACTTCCTGGAGATATAACAATAGAAACTGATAACCCAGTTGTAGAGACCATAATAGGTGTGGCGGGCTTGGCGGCGGCGTTTGTATTTGCGGCAAAGTTATTGTCTTCTAACGAAACAACTGATTAGCTCGGTAGATACTGTTATCAAAATCAAGCCCCATGAAGTGCTGGATCAAAATTTTTTCCCGATTTCAAGACGCCAAAAGCAACATGAATGAGTTTCCGCATCATGCCACCAATAATCAGTCGTAGGCCGGAATAAGCGCAGCGTTTCCGGCGGAAGGCTTGCTGTTATCAAATAAGCTATCTGCGCGAAACGCTGCGCTTATT
>CAIZCB010000085.1 GCA_903931355.1 uncultured Pseudomonadota bacterium | reverse complement strand
GGTTTAGTGATTGGCGAGCCAGTGCGCTTCCGGTTTTTCGGTTCCAAAACCCGCCGCGAAGATCAAGCCGGTACTCGTTTAGAGTATTGGCAAGACGATGAACTGGAAGAGTTAGACGAGATTGAAATTACCTTGCCAGAAGAAGGTCACGCGGCTGGTGAAATCGTCCCTGTGCATCTTTCGGTGACTGCTACTGAAATTGGTACCTTAGAGTTACAAGCGGTTTCTCGCCGCGATGGTCAACGCTGGAAAATCGAGTTTGATACAAGGTTGGGGGAGTTGATTTAGGTTTTTAAGACAGAGTAAAAGGAAGATGCAGCTTACCTTTTACCCTGTTAACGCCACTTCAAGCTACTTAACTGCAAATCCCCATTCAACTCTATCGATTAATCAAGAAGCGTTATGCAAACCACCCAGCACCAAAATATCGTTGGCTTTATTTGGAATATTGCCAATAAATTGCGCGGCCCTTACCGCCCACCGCAATATCGTCGAGTCATGTTGCCGTTGATTGTTTTACGTCGTTTTGATTTGGTTTTGGCTGAAAATAAACAACAAGTGCTGGATGAAAAAAAACGTCTGGAAGAAAAAGGCATTACAGGTATCGCGTTAGAAAAAGCCTTGTCTCGAATCGCCGCTAATGATCGTAAGCAAGAGCTATTTAACACCAGCGGCTTTACCTTTGAAAAACTGTTAGGTGATGCCCCTAATATTGCTGGCAACTTGATTGCCTATATACAAGGCTTTTCACCGCGTGCTCGTGATATTTTCGACAAATTCGAGTTCGAAGCCGAAATTGCCAAACTCGACGAAGCCAATCGTCTGTTTCTAATCATCCGAGAATTCTGCTCAGCGGAAATTAATCTATCGCCAAAAACCATCAGTAATCTGCAAATGGGCTATTTGTTTGAAGAGCTGGTACGAAAATTCAACGAACAGGCTAATGAGGAAGCAGGGGATCACTTTACGCCGCGTGAAGTCATTCGTTTGATGGTGCAATTGCTATTTACCGGCGAGGACGGTATCTACGAACAAGGCATTTACCGTAGCGTCTACGATCCAACAGCCGGTACCGGCGGCATGTTGTCGGAGTCAGAGAAATTTATCTGTGGTGACGGCTTCACGACTGGACTTAACCCAGATGCCAATATCGAACTGTTCGGGCAGGAATACAACCCTGAATCTTATGCCATCTGCTGTTCCGATCTGTTGATCAAAGACGAGCCAATCAACAACCTGATTTACGGTGACACACTAGGCATCAAGGATGCCAAAAATAAAACCAATGGTTTTTTGCCATACGACGGCCACCAAAACAAAAAATTCCACTACATGCTCGCCAATCCGCCGTTTGGCGTCGAGTGGAAACCCGAAGAAGATTTTGTCCGCGAAGAATATGTACAGCAAGGGTTTCTGGGGCGTTTTGGTGCAGGCCTACCGCGTATCAATGACGGTTCCTTGCTTTTTTTACAGCACATGATTGCCAAAATGCACATGCCGCCGATGATTGAGGCGGGTTTAAATATTGGTGGCGATGGCTCCAAAATTGCCGTTGTATTTAATGGTTCACCACTATTTTCGGGTGACGCTGGATCGGGTGAGTCCAATATCCGTCGATGGATTATTGAAAGCGATATGCTCGATGCAGTGATCGCTTTGCCAGACCAGATGTTTTACAACACTGGCATCTACACCTACATCTGGATTGTTACCAATAAAAAGCCTAGCCATCGCCAAGGCAAGGTGCAATTGATTGACGGCAGCCGCCATTTCAAAAAAATGGACAAAAGCCTAAATAACAAACGCAACGAGCTATCCGATGAGCATATCAAGCAGTTGGTTCGTCTTTATGCAGAGTACAACCACAATGCAGTTAGCGAAGTGTTGGTCGATGGAAAATCTCAACCTAGGGTTTGCAGTAAGCTATTTGATAACCGCGAATTTGGTTTCCTGAAAATTACAGTAGAACGCCCATTACGTTTAAATTTTGAAGTCAGCGCTGAGCGCATTGCTAAGCTTGATGATCAAAGCGGCTTCGTTAATCTCGCCAGCAGTAAAAAACGCAAAGATGAAGTTGCCTATCAAGCTGAAATCGCTGCCGGTCAAGCAGTTCAGGCCAAGATCAAAGCAGCTTTATATGATGTAGAGAGCACAACGATTTTTCGTAACCGTGCCGACTTTGAATCACTACTTGCCGAGACCTTACAAGATGTTGGTATTAAGCTCAGTGCGCCAGTCAAAAAAGCTATCTTAGCTGCTCTGTCCGAGCGAGATGAAAACGCCGATATTTGCCTAGATGCCAAAGGCAACCCCGAGCCAGACGCCGAGTTGCGTGATACCGAAATTGTTGCCCTACCAGATGATATTAGCTTGCCGCTGCCTTTGGAGTATGACAACGAAACCGGCCATGAAGAGCTGTTGGCATTGGTTAAAGATCATTGTGAGGATTACCTTAAAGCCGAAGTTCTACCTCATGTCGCTGATGCTTGGATCGACCACAGTAAAACCAAAGTCGGCTATGAAATTCCGCTAACTCGGCATTTCTATGTCTACCAGCCGCCGCGTCCATTGGAGGAAATTGCTGGCGAAATCAGCCAGTTGGAAAAAGACATCATGGCTATGTTGAGTGAGGTGGTGTGATGACCTCATATCCAGCTTATTCAAATTACAAACCATCAAACTTAGACTGGTTAGGAGACATCCCTATCCAATGGAAGACAGTCGCCTTGCATTACGTCGGCCGCTTGAAAAGTGGAGAATCAATTACAGCTTTGCAATTTAATGAAGACGGAGAATATCCGGTTTATGGCGGAAATGGCTTCCGTGGAAATTATGATCGTTTCACACACGATGGCGACTACGTTTTAATTGGCCGCCAAGGGGCGCTGTGCGGCAACATCAATATTGCTAAAGGAAAGTTTTTTGCCTCTGAGCATGCAATTATTGTCAATCCAGATTGGGAGTTCGACACTAATTGGATGGGCTATCAGCTTCTAACGATGAATTTGAATCAATACTCGGTTTCTGCTGCACAGCCTGGATTGTCAGCAGAGGTTATCGGGCGTCTAAAGATTGCTTTCCCTCCACTCGATGAGCAACAAGCCATCGCACGCTTCCTAGATTTCAAAACCGCCCAAATCAATTCCCTGATCGCCAAGAAACAAACCTTGCTCGACAAACTGGCCGAAAAGCGCACGGCGTTGATTAGCCATGCCGTTACCAAGGGGCTTGATCCATCGGTGTCGATGAAGGATTCTGGGGTTAAATGGTTGGGAAATGTCCCAAGTCATTGGCGAATCAAGAGGCTTAAATTTTCAACTCACCTCATCAATAACAAAGTGAGTGCCGAAGATTCGCCGTTACCTTATATCGGTCTGGAGCATATCGAATCATGGACCGGACGAAAGATCGACGGAGAAATTAGCAATAGCGAAGGTCTGGCATCTTCATTTGTGGTAGGGGATGTCCTCTTTGGAAAGTTACGTCCATATCTCGCCAAAGTCCATTTGGCTCAACAAGATGGGTTGATTTCGAGTGAGGCGCTGGTTGTCAGAGGCAAGGATGAATTGCATGGCGAGTTTCTGAAGTACTATATGCTTTCTCGTGATTTCATCAATATTGTTGATTCATCGACCTATGGCAGCAAGATGCCGCGAGCCAGTTGGGATTTCATCGGAAATCTTCCAGTTCTATTGCCATCCCATGAAGAACAAAAATCCATCGCCGGCTCCCTTGATCAAAAAATATCTCAAATTGATGATCAACGACAAAAAGTTGAAGATGTTATCTCCAGACTTCAAGAATATCGAGCTGCTCTGATTACCAATGCTGTCACCGGCAAAATCGACGTGCGAGGCTTCCAAATCCCTCCGCACTCCAAACCATAGGAGTCAGTTCATGTCGTCTGATATTCTGCCTTTGCCTGCCGATTACCCCGCGTGGCTGACTGAGCTGAAATCTCGTATTCACAGCGCCCAACAACGTGCCGCGCTGGCAGTCAATCGCGAGTTGGTGTTGCTGTACTGGCAAATTGGTCAAGACATACTGATGCGGCAAAACCAGCAAGGCTGGGGGGCTAAAGTCATCGAGCGCTTGGCGCGTGATTTACGCGAAGCGTTTCCCGAAATTAAAGGGTTTTCGACGCGCAACCTCAAATACATGCGTTACTTTGCCGAGCATTGCCCGAACCAGAAAATTGGGCAGCAGGCTGCTGCCCAATTACCGTGGTTTCATATCGTGACATTACTGACCCGCGTTCAAAACCCGAAGGAAGTAGTGCCAAGAAACGACATTTAAACGAACAACGTAGCTTTGCCGAAACATCGCTTGATAAGGAATTGTGCTGGTGCTGTGTTTAGATCGACTAGCAGCTGCCTTAGGTAAGGGAAATACATTTTCTTTACATAAGCGATGCAGTAAGGTAAAGCAAACCTTTACTTCTGACAGACCATTTATTTTTTAGAGACTCCTCATGCATAAGGAAATCGACTTCGAAAACGACATCGAACAGGCGTTAATCAGCAACGGTGGCTATGTAAAGGGCGACCCAACAAGCTATGACGCGGAAATTGCGCTGTTTCCGGCTGATACCGTTGCCTTTGTGCAAAAGACACAGCCTAAAATCTGGGAGCGCTTGACCCAGCTCGATGCGAGCAAGGCCGAGGCGCTGTTGCTTGACAGCTTAGTGAAGGAGTTAGCGGCTAAGGGCTGTTTGGCGGTGTTGCGGGAAGGCTTTAAGTGTGTCGGTAAAACGGTAAGAATCGCCTACTTTGCACCGAATACCGGACTTGATCCTGTCGCGACTGAGCGTTATGCCGACAACCGTTTGACTATAATTCGTCAGGTCAAAACTAAAACGGGTGCCATTCCCGATGTGGTGTTAGCCGTCAATGGCTTGCCAGTTGTGACCTTGGAGTTGAAGAATCCGCTGTCAGCTACTCGCTGGAATGTCGAAAACGCAAAATTTCAATACCGTTATGAACGCGATCCTAAAGAATTGTTGTTCGCTTTTAAGCAACGCTGTTTGGTGCATTTTGCCGTCGATACCGAGTTGGCATTTATGACAACTAAGTTAGAAGGAAAGGATACTTTTTTTCTTCCGTTCAATTTGGGCTATCAGCATGGTGCAGGTAATCCGCCGCTAGAGGATGATGTTCGTACTGCTTATCTGTGGCATCAAGTGTTAACACGAGATAGCTTGATGGATATTTTGGCGCGTTTTATCCATTTAGATGTTGAAGAAAAGACTGTACTGACTGAGAAGGGAATCAAACGGCATCGCAAGGAAACCATGATTTTTCCTCGCTATCATCAGCTAGACGCGGTTCGTGCATTGATTGATCACGCCCGAAATCATGGTGCTGGGCATAATTATTTGATTCAACATTCAGCCGGTTCCGGTAAGTCGAACTCGATTGCTTGGTTGGCGCATCGTTTATCCAGTTTGCATAACGCTAATGATGAGAAGATTTTTCATACAGTGGTGGTGATTACAGATCGTTTGGTATTAGATCAACAGTTGCAAGACACTATCTTTCAGTTTGAGCATAAATTGGGGGTGGTGCAGAAAATTGATGAAGATACTCAGCAGTTGGCAAAGGCATTAGCGGGTGGTGTTCCCATCATCATTTCCACAGTACAGAAATTCCCATTTATTGCCCAAGCGATTCGTACCTTAGAAGCGAATGGTAAAACCATCGCTATTTCAACTGCCGGTAAGTGTTTTGCGGTGATTGTCGATGAGGCACACAGTTCGCAAAGTGGCGAAACGGCGATGGAGTTACGCAAGATTTTGAATCGGGACGGTATCGAATCGGCGATTGCTGAGCAGTTACTGGATATGGACGATGATGCGCTAAGTGAAGAGGCTAAAAAGGAGTTGCTACGCGAACAGCTTAAGCGCACCAAACAACCCAATTTGAGCTATTTTGCTTTTACAGCAACGCCTAAGTATAAAACTATGGCTGTGTTCGATGAGCCGGGGCCTAATGGCACTGCGCCTTTCCATCATTACAGTATGCGTCAAGCGATTGAAGAAGGTTTTATCCATGATGTGTTGGAAAACTACACCTGCTACAAACGCTATTACCAGTTAATTCAGAAAGCTGAAGAAGATCCTAATGTGCCGCGGCGTAAGGCAGTAAAGGCTTTAGCTCGATTTGTGGCATTTCATGATTATGAAATTGCACAAAAAGTCGAAGTCATCGTCGAGCATTTTCGAACCCATACCCGTCACAAAATCGGTGGACGAGCTAAAGCGATGGTGGTGACTGGCTCGCGGGAACATGCGGTTCGATACAAGCTGGGATTTGACAGATACATCAAGGAAAAGGGCTATACGGATGTGAAGTCACTGGTGGCTTTTTCTGGTGAAATTAGTTTGAAGGAGTTTGCCGATAAAAAATTCACTGAAGTGAATATGAATAATGGTATTAAAGAAATTCAACTGCCAGAAAAGTTTAATACTGAGGAATATCAGGTGCTTTTGGTGGCGGAGAAATACCAGACTGGTTTTGATCAACCTTTGCTGCATAGCATGTATGTTGATAAACGCTTAGCCGGTATTCAGGCTGTTCAGACCTTGAGCCGACTTAACCGCACGATACGCGGTAAGACTGATACCTTTGTGTTGGATTTCGTCAATGAGCCTGAAGACATCTATAAAGCGTTTAAGCCTTATTACGAAGTGACGTCTAAAGGCGAAGAAACCGACCCACAGCAGTTGAATACCTTGGCCCACAGTCTGAGCGAGTGGAAGGTTTTTAGTAAAGAAGAGGTTAGTGCATGGTGTGAAATATGGTTTAGGAATCGGATGAACCCAACCGGCGGCGAACACAAAAAGTTGAATGCTTTACTGGACTTGGCCGTAGAACGATTTAAGCAACTTACTGAAGATGACAGACTGTTCTTTAAGGGACAACTAGCCGCTTTTCGCAATTTATATATGTTTGTTTCCCAAGTTATTCCTTATCAAGATTCAGATCATGAAAAGTTGTATAGCTATATTCGCTATTTGCTGAATAAATTGCCACATAAAACCGATACAGCGACAGTGAATGTCGATGAGGAGATTGATTTGAAGTATTACCGATTACAGAAAATCAGCGAAGGCTCTATCGATCTTAAAGTGGGCGAGGCTGAGTCATTGTATGGTCAGACGGCTGTTGGTTCGGGCCAGCCGGACGAAGAGGTTCAGTTATCGACTTTGGTGGACAAACTCAATGAACGCTTTGGTACTGAATTTACACCGGCAGACCAATTGTTTTTTGATCAAATTCGAGAAACTGCGGTGGTGAATCAACAGTTACGTCAGGCAGTTATGGCAAATAG
>CAIZCB010000084.1 GCA_903931355.1 uncultured Pseudomonadota bacterium | reverse complement strand
GTGTTTCGAGGGGCTTTATACATGAATTAAAGCTTTTGAAAAACACGGGTTGATAATACAAGGGTGGATAAGCGCAGCGTCATCCACCGCGAAGGCCAACATGGTGGATGACGCTGCGCTTATCCACCCTACGTAATGCTTTGTAATGTAACAACAATTGGCTTCGACTTCGTTCAACCAACGATCAATTAACCCCCCACCATCACTCCACCGTCACCGACTTCGCCAAATTCCTCGGTTGATCAACATTCGTCCCCTTCAAAGTCGCCACGTAATAAGCCAACAACTGCAAGGGAATGCTGTAAATAATCGGCGCAACGGCATTGCCAACTCGCGGCACTTTAATAATCTCCACATTATCTGCCGCTGCCATTTCCAGCTGTTCATCGATAAACACAATCAACTTGCCACCGCGGGCGCTGACTTCGTGCAAATTGGATTTGAGTTTTTCCAGCAAGCTGTTGTTCGGTACGATTGCAATCACTGGCATATTGGCGTCGATTAATGCTAATGGCCCGTGTTTTAACTCTCCGGCTGGGTAGGCTTCGGCGTGGATGTAGGAAATTTCTTTCAGTTTCAACGCGCCTTCCATCGCTACCGGATATTGGGTGCCACGGCCTAAGAACAAAGCGTGTTGGGCGCTAGTTAATGACTGGGCGATGGTTTCGATTTGCGGTGCTAATGACAATACTTGGTCGATTTTACTGGGCAGGCTGAATAGCTCATCGGTGATTTGTTGCTCGGTGTCTTGATCCAAACCGAAATGTTTACCGATTGCTAACACCAACATCATCAAGCCGACTAATTGGGTGGTGAAGGCTTTGGTGGAGGCGACGCCGATTTCGGGGCCGGCGTGGGTGAGCAAAACTAAATCCGATTCTCTGACTATCGAGCTTTCGGGGACATTACAAATCGCCAAGGCGTATTTGGCGCCGAGTTTTTTGGCTTCTTGTAAGGCTGCCAAGGTGTCGGCAGTTTCGCCGGATTGGGAGATGGTGACGATTAGCGTGTCGGGGCTAATCATCGGTTGCCGATAGCGAAATTCACTGGCGACTTCAATGCGGCATGGCAGTTTGGCAATTTTTTCTAGCCAATAGCTGGCGATTAATCCGGCGTGATAACTGGTGCCACAGGCGATGATTTGCACCGATTTAATCTGTTTGAACACGTCATAAGCTTGATGTCCAAAGCTGGTGGCTTGGAGCTGATGTTGGATAAAACGACCGGCTAGGGTGGATTGAATCGCTTGTGGTTGTTCGTAGATTTCTTTCAGCATGTAATGCGGAAAATCGCCTTTGCTGACTGAATCGGCTTTTAGCTGGCTGTGTTTAATCGGACGGCTGACGATTTGGCCTTGGCCGTTATAAATCAGCAAATTGTCTTTGGTAATCGCGGCGATGTCGTTGTCTTCTAAAAAGATGAAACGCTGAGTCACAGGCAATAGCGCGGCAACATCGGAGGCGATGAAATATTCGCCTTTACCAACCCCAATCACTAACGGGCTGCCTTTGCGACAGACCACTAAGGTGTCGGGATCATCACGACTAATCACCCCCAGCGCATAAGCACCGTGGAGTTTTTTGACCGTGGCTTGTAGCGCTTCGACCAAATTGGGGGTGGATTGAAGTTCTTCGTGGAGCTGGTGGACAATTACTTCGGTGTCGGTTTCGGAAGTAAATTGATAACCACGACGCATTTGCGCCGCGCGGAGGGCTTCGTGGTTTTCGATAATGCCGTTATGCACCACCGCTACTTTGTTGCAGCTGATATGTGGGTGAGCGTTGTCGGTGCTCGGTCTGCCGTGAGTTGCCCAGCGAGTGTGAGCGATGCCGAGTTTGCCTTGTAAGGGGGAAATTTTCAGCAGTGCCTCAAGGCCGCAGACTTTGCCGACTTGTCGTTGCCGTTGCAGCTCGCCGCGTTCAATCACCGCCAGTCCCGCCGAATCGTAACCACGGTATTCTGAGCGTTTTAAGCCTTCTAATAAAAAAGGCACCACATTGCCTTGTCCAATCGCGCCAATGATTCCGCACATAAGCTCTCTCCTGTTGAATGGTGATACCTGCCAATTTGCGGGTGTCACCATTAGGTTATTGTCATTACATAAAGTGGAGTTTGGTAGGCAAACGCCCATTAGAAAAACCACTCTAGGCCGCAGTTTATCGAGGGGATTAGGGGGATTCAGTACGTTAACGCACTTAGACAAGCTTAGATTTTCAAGTAAGCGCTATACATCAATACTGAGGTTTGATGTATAGCGAACATAGATTTATTACGGCTTGGTTTTTATCGATTCGACTTCACTAATGTCGGTGAAAGCGAGGCGCAATATTGGTGTAGCGATGATGTCGGAACAGGGCAGGAAAACACAGATTAGATGCACTTTAAACGACCAGCTATCACTGCGGATCAGTTGTAAGTCGATACGTTTTTTTTCGGCACAATTGGCATGAAACATTTGCCGAAACAGGCGAAACCAATCATCACGATCTTCATGGGCGACAAAGCTGGAAAAACGCAGATTATTGAGTTTATTGGGGTCGATACCGAGTAAGGTACAGCCGGTTTGGTTGATTTCGGTAATTAATTCATCGCGATTGAGCGCCATAAAACCAACAGGGGCGAGGTTGTATAGGTTTTTGAAACAATTGCGAGCGGCTTCCAATGCTTGATGGGTTTTCTGCAATTCTTCATTTTGCATTTCCAATTCGATTTTATGCACT
>CAIZCB010000083.1 GCA_903931355.1 uncultured Pseudomonadota bacterium | reverse complement strand
TTTGGTCAAAAGCTTTAACTTCACCACCTTGTAATTCAGCCATAACCTTTGTTAATGCTGCTGTCAATGTAGTCTTACCATGATCAACGTGACCAATCGTACCTACGTTAACGTGTGGCTTTTTTCTCTCAAACTTTTCTTTTGCCATGACAACAACACCCGCAATCAAAGTGATAATAAAACTGGAGCTCATAACCGGATTTGAACCGGTGACCTCTTCCTTACCAAGGAAGTGCTCTACCTACTGAGCTATATGAGCAGCTTAACCGCTACCAGAATGGAGCGGGTGATGGGAATCGAACCCACGCAATCAGCTTGGAAGGCTGGAGTTCTACCATTGAACTACACCCGCGAAACCCTATCTTAGGAAATTTGGTGGAGGGGGGAGGATTCGAACCTCCGAAGGTAGAACCGGCAGATTTACAGTCTGATCCCTTTGGCCGCTCGGGAACCCCTCCGTTTAAGCTTTCAATTATCCCCAACTAAATCCATTCAGTCAAGATAATTTTTCATAATTCTATAATTTAGTTTAAATCAGTGCCAAAAACTCATGACAAGCGTTGATTGAATACTGCAATATCAGCCATTAATAAAGAATTAACTTCAGCCAACACTGATTCACTCAAACAATCCATATCCTGCTGCTCTTCCAGTGAAGGCTTTGATAGAACATAATCAGCAACAGATCCAACTTGCGGCCTACCAATTCCTATTCTTAATCTATAAAAATCGGCAGAACCAATCCTAGCAATTATATCCCTTAACCCATTGTGACCCGCATGACCGCCGCCAAACTTCATTCTCACCTGACCAACCGGCAACTCCAACTCATCATGCACAACCAAAATCTCATCAGGCTTGATCTTATAAAAACCAGCAATCACACCAACAGCCTGACCACTTTTATTCATAAAGGTATGCGGCTTCATAGCAACAACCCGCTCACCAGAATAACTAAAAGTAGAAATCTCTCCGAAAAATTGGCGATTAACCTGCCATTGACCACCCAAATTAGCAGAAACCAAATCGTCTAAAAAAAGAAACCCGGCATTATGCCGGGTTTTTTGATATTGCAACCCTGGATTACCCAGACCAACAATTAACTTAATCATAAACTTTCAAAAAAGTTTTTAGCCAGCTACACGCATAAAATCGATATGCAAAATTACCGGCTTAGCTGGATGACGTTGAATATGCTTCAAAACCGCTTTTTCAGTTTTACCGGCAACATTCAAATCCAATACCGCTGTATAAACTTCTTTATGGGTCAAATGCTTTACAATTTCATTATGATCCAATGAAATCAACTGAGGCTCACCTTGACCGCCATACACAATTGCAGGAACCCTACCTTCACGACGAACAACCTTGGCCGCACTACTACCTGTTGCGCCACGCGCTTCCGCTACAAATTCAAACACACCAGACATTACATTCTCCAAAACTGTCAAACAAGCAAAATTATTGTTTTAATTAATCAACATACAGCGAACTAACGGATTCGCCAACAGCTATACGCCGTATTGTTTCAGCCAGCATTTCTGCAACACTCAACTGTCTAATTTTTCCAATTGCCAACAACTCATCAGATAAGGGAATTGTATCGGTAACCACCAATTCATCCAAAACTGACTTTTTAACATTCTCTGCCGCCGCACCAGATAAAACAGGATGAGTACAATATGCTACAACCTTACGCGCCCCGTTCTTTTTTAGCGCCGCTGCCGCATGACATAATGTTCCAGCCGTATCGACTATATCATCAACCATAACACAGGTACGCCCTTCGACATCACCTATAATATGCATGATTTCTGAGACGTTAGCTCTTGGCCGACGCTTGTCAATTATAGCCAGATCAGCATCACCCATTCGCTTTGCAAGAGCCCTAGCCCTAACAACACCACCAACATCCGGCGATACAACAATTAAATTTTCATACTCTTGTCGCCACACATCGCCCAACAATATAGGCGAAGCATAAACATTATCAACAGGAATCCCAAAGAAACCCTGAATTTGATCAGCATGAAGATCAACCGTCAAAACTCTATCAGCTCCAGCATTACCAATCATATCCGCTACCAGCCTTGCAGTAATTGCAACCCTTGCAGACCTTGATCTTCTATCTTGCCGAGCATAACCATAATAAGGCATTACAGCTGTAATTCGTGCTGCCGACGCTCTTCTTAAAGCATCGATCATCACCAACAATTCCATTAAGTTTTCATTCGTTGGAGAGCATGTAGGTTGAACGATAAATACATCTCGCCCCCTTACATTTTCCTCAATCTCAACAAATATTTCCCCATCACTAAATCGCCCAACTGTAGCCATACCAAGGCGCATATTGAGCTT
>CAIZCB010000082.1 GCA_903931355.1 uncultured Pseudomonadota bacterium | reverse complement strand
TTGGCAAAGGGACAGGAAGTCCCTTTTGCCAACCCCCAACAAAAGCTTCGGAGCGCAGGATTCAAGCGGCGGTCGGGTGGGCTTTCTTTTGGTTACTTTTCTTTGCCCAAACAAAGAAAAGTAACTCGCCTGTCGGTGCGAGAACCGACATCTAAATAAGTCTCGCAACGCGAATCCTTTTTTATCGACAACTAAAAAATGTACTTAATGCTGCTAGTCTTGCGTAACATCAGTTAATGACTTTCCAGTCTCACCAAGTACAAAACCTAAATGATCCTTTAGTTTTGCATTAACCGGTATTACGCATCCCCGCTGCAATCGAGTTAATAGTACGTAAAAGTAATTTCATTGTCGCAGGATCTTGATTATTTTCATCGGCCTGACGGACTTGGCGCAGCAAATCAGCCTGTAGAAAATTCAGCGGGCCAAGATAATCATTACGGCGATGCAGCGAGGCAGCCAGTTCTGGGTTGTCATTTAATAAACGCTCACTTTGCGCAATTTCTAATATCCAATCCACGCAACGCTGATGTTCACTAGCGATTAAGGTATGAATCCGTTTGCCAACATCCGGCGAAGCGCAGAGCGCGGCATATTCACTAGCGATGTTCATATCCGATTTACTCAATGCCATTTGGGCATTGCTGAGCAAGTTACGGAAAAATGGCCATTGTTGATAAAGCGTTCTTAGGGTTTCCAAGCGTTCAGCTTTGCCAGCACACCAGTTTTCAAGGCTGGAGCCTATCCCATACCAAGCAGGGAAAGTTTGCCGAGATTGCGCCCAAGCAAAAACCCAAGCAATTGCTCGTACCGATTGTTTTGAGCGGTCTTGTTTTTTGCGATGAGAAGGGCGTGAACCAATGTTGAGTTGGCCGATTTCAGTCACCGGTGTGGTTTCGTAGAAATAATCCAAAAAGCCCGGTGTGTGCTCGGTCAGTTGACGATAACCGCGTTCACCAATGGCTGCCAATTCACTCATAATCGCCAACACTTCTGGATGATCTTGTTCGGCCTTTTGAATCAAGCTGACACTGGCTTTCATCAAGCCTGTCACGCCCATGGTTAATTCATAGACCGCTGTTTCCATGTTGTTATAGCGATAAAACAGCACTTCACCTTGTTCGGTAAATTTGATTTGACCACGCACAGTGGCAGGCGGTTGAGCCAGAATCGCTTCATGAGTTGGACCACCACCACGACCCACAGTACCGCCTCGGCCATGAAATAGTCGGCAAGGAATGTTTTCACTATCGGAAATCGCCATCACCAATTGTTGAGCACGGTACAAGCCCCAAGCCGAGGCGAGGATGCCGCCATCTTTACAAGAGTCGGAATAACCCAGCATGACTTCCTGACATAAACCTGAGGCTTGTAATAACTCCCTATAAACCGGCTGAGCGAGGAGGGTGCGTAGCACGCTGTCGATATGGCTAAGGTCTTCGATGGTTTCAAATAATGGCGACACGCCGATTTTGCAAAACCATTGCCCGCCAATTCGACCGACTAAGCCGTTTTGTGACGCCAATAGCATGACTTCCATAATGTTACTGGCGGAGTGGGTCATCGATATGACATAGCGGCTAAAGCAGTCTTTGCCGAGTTCTCGACTCATCTCGGCCATCACTTGAAATACTTTTAAAATTTCACGGCTGTTTTCGCTCAGTAATCGCGTGTCGTAAGTTAGCCCGCCCGAAACGGTAATCGCTTCTGCTAATAGTTGTAAGCGCTGGTTTTCATCCAGTTTGTGATAATCAATGTCTAAGGCTAACGAGAAAATTTCTGCAACGGCATCGCTATGACGGGTTGATTCTTGACGAACATCTAGCTGCATTAAATGAAAGCCGAAGGTTTCAACTAAGCGAATTAAATCCAGCAATTCCAGATTGGCTATTGCTTGGTCGCCATGACTGAGCAAAGAATCGTGAATCAGAGACAAATCAGCTAAAAAGCTTTGCACACTAGAATAAGCATGAATATCGGTTGGTCCGGAAATTTGGCTAATCCGCTGTTCGACACTAGCCAGCGTCATTTCCAAGCGATATTTCATC
>CAIZCB010000081.1 GCA_903931355.1 uncultured Pseudomonadota bacterium | reverse complement strand
TTCTTGAGTTTGCCCAAAAGCAGTTCCATCGCCTCGACGGGCGGGACGCCGGTGAGCGCGCGGCGCAGCAGGACGATCCGGTCCAGTTCGTCCGGGTGGTAGAGCAGTTCCTCTTTGCGCGTGCCGGAGTGTTCGATGTTGATGGACGGGAAAATGCGGCGGTCTACCAGCGCGCGGTCCAGATTCACCTCCATGTTGCCGGTGCCTTTAAATTCTTCAAAGATCACTTCGTCCATTCTGGAACCGGTTTCAACCAAAGCGGTGGCGATAATGGTCAAGCTGCCGCCTTCTTCGATGTTTCTAGCCGCACCAAAAAAGCGTTTAGGTTTTTCTAAAGCGTTGGCGTCCACACCACCAGACAACAATTTGCCCGAAGATGGCACTGTCATGTTGTAGGCTCTAGCCAGACGGGTAATTGAATCTAACAAGATAACTACATCGTGTTTATGTTCAACCAAGCGACGGGCTTTTTCGATAACCATTTCAGCCACTTGCACATGGCGGCTGGCGGGTTCATCAAAGGTGCTAGAAACCACTTCGCCACGAACGCAGCGCTCCATTTCGGTTACTTCTTCTGGACGTTCGTCAATCAACAAGACGATTAAGTAACATTCTGGATTGTTCTCAGCAATCGCATGGGCGATGCTTTGCATAATCATGGTTTTACCTGCTTTCGGTGGCGATACGATCAAGCCACGTTGGCCTTTACCGATAGGGGCAATTAAATCAATGATACGCGCTGTCAAATCTTCACTGGTGCCATTGCCTTGTTCTAAACGGAATCGTTTGTTGGCGAATAACGGGGTGAGGTTTGAAAATGAAATTTTGTTTTTGGTATTTTCTGGTGCTTCAAAATTGATGCTTTCAACTTTGAGCATAGCGAAATAACGCTCGCCTTCTTTTGGGGGTCTGATTTTGCCACTAACGGTGTCGCCAGTGCGTAAACCGAAGCGTCTGATTTGACTGGGTGAAACGTAAATATCATCGGGGCCGGCTAAGTAAGATGCGCCGGGGGTGCGTAAAAATCCAAAACCATCTTGTAGTATTTCTAAAACCCCATCACCAAAAATATCTTCACCGCTTTTTGCCTGCTTCTTAAGAATCATGAAAATCAATTCTTGTTTTCGCGCTCTGTCGATGTTTTCAAGGCCTAATGACTCGGCAATGGCAATAATTTCTGTGGCTTGTTTTAGTTTTAACTCGGTAAGATTCATGTTGATGTTAGAGAAATGAAAGAAACGCGGATAGGCAGAATGCCATTAACAGCGGAAGGTGATTTTTTGGATTATTTACAGATGATATAACTGCGAAGGAGAAATCGAAAAGCACTATAACGCATTAACCGGACTTATCAAAACGATTTTCTAATAAATCCGGTTAATTAAGCTTGCTATCAGATGTTGCTATCGATAAAAGCAGCCAATTGTGACTTGGTTAAAGCGCCTACTTTAGTCGCTTCTACTTCGCCATTTTTGAAAATCATCAAAGTTGGAATACCGCGCACACCGTATTGTTGTGGGGTTTTTGGATTTTCATCGATATTCAGCTTGGCAACAGTCAGCTTGCCTTTATATTCGGCAGCTACTTCATCAAGAACTGGGGCAATCATTTTACAAGGACCGCACCATTCAGCCCAATAGTCCAATAGAACAGGGCCAGCAGAATTGATTACGGTTTCATTAAAATCAGCATCAGACACATGAAGGACTAAGTCACTCACGCCACTCTCCAATAGTTTACAAAGGGGAAAACTATAGTTTCGAGGCAATCCTATTGTCAATCAATTTCAACCACAGCGGTTTTTAAGTTATCCTATCAGGCATGAAAAAAACACATTTGACCGAAACACGATTCAGTAATTTGGAGCTTTCTGACTCCATTATTAAAGGCTTGAAAGACGCCGGATTTATCAATTGCTCACCGATTCAGGACAAATCCTTACCGCTGTTATTACGCGGCAAAGACGTTGCTGGTCAGGCGCAAACCGGCACAGGTAAAACCGCAACCTTTTTACTCGCCACTTTTCAGCATTTAATTAATGATGAAAGCGAAAAAATCAAAAATCCTCGCGCCCTGATTTTAGCTCCGACTCGCGAATTAGCAATCCAAATTCACAAAGATGCGCTGCTATTAAGCCCTTATCTGAATTTAAAGTTTGCTTTGATTTACGGCGGCACCGACTATCAAAAACAGCTGGATAAAATCAAAGGCAATGTCGATGTGATCATCGGCACTCCAGGTCGGATTATCGATTTTTACAAACAAGGTGCATTCACCCTAGACAACATTCAAGTCACGGTGATGGATGAAGCGGATCGAATGTTTGATTTAGGTTTTATCAAAGACATTCGGTTTATATTGCGCCGGATGCCACCGCCAGAAAAACGTCTTAATTTGCTGTTCTCAGCGACCTTGTCTTACAAAGTCACCGAACTGGCTTACGAGCACATGAACAACCCTGTGTTGGTTAAAATCGAGTCCGAAGAGGTTACTTCAAAAGCTATCAATCAAGTCGCTTACTGCCCAGCCAATGAGCAAAAAATCCCGTTATTACTCGGCTTGCTTAAACATCACCAACCGCAACGCGGCATCGTGTTTGTGAATACCAAACGCGCAGCTGAACAATTGGATGATTATCTACAAGCGAACGGCTATAAAACTGCTTTATTGAGTGGCGATGTACCGCAAGATAAGCGCCAGCGTTTGTTAAATGATTTTCAAGAAAACCGCGTCACCTTGATGATTGCTACCGACGTAGCGGCGCGTGGCCTGCATATTCCTGATGTTTCGCATGTGTTTAATTACGACTTACCGCAAGATGTCGAAGATTATGTGCATAGGATTGGCCGTACTGCGCGTTTTGGTGCTAGTGGCGAAGCGATTAGTTTTATTTGCGAAGAATATGCCTATTCAATGCCGGATATTGAAAGCTATATCGGCGAGAAAGTACCGGTTCAACCGATTACCGATGAAATTATCGTTAGTGATGTGATTAAACCAGAACGCCGCGAACCTAGAGAACGTGTAGTTCAACGAGATAAACGTCCGCCACGCCCTGATTTTAAAGGTAAGCCTAATCGACCTCCGCGTCCGCCGAGAAACGAGGCTAAAGCCCCAGAGTCAGCGCCCGAAAATCCTCAACCGCAGGAAAATCAGTAATCAATTTGCTCGGCGCGGTGCTGTCGGGTTTGCTAATCGATACTAGATGAGCAATCCCAAACGCCTGCGCCGAAGCCAATACCGACACGCTATCATCGACCAGCAAACAGCGTTGTTTATCAAACAGATGCGCATCTTGTAAGGCTTGCCAAAATCCCGCTTGTTCTTTTGCCAATCCAAAATCATGCGACGAAATAATCTGATCAAAAAACACCTGTAAGCAGGTTTTTTCCATTTTCAGATTCAAGCTATCGCGATGAGCATTAGTCACCAACAACAAACGCTTGCCACTAGCGCGTACTGCTTCCAAAAACTCGGTGACATGCGGATGCACCGCAATTAAACCCGCCACTTCTAGCTTCAGTTCAGCGATATTCAATGCCAGCTGCTCAGTCCAGTAATCAAGGCAATACCACTCTAAACGGCCTTCCATAGCTTTAAAGCGTGGGATTAATTGCTGTTTAGACTCTTCAATCGTCAAACCATGCAATTCCGCGAACTTTAACGGCACAAAAGTTTGCCAAAAATGGTTATCAAAATTCAAATCCAGCAAAGTACCGTCCATATCTAACAGAACAGTGTCGATTTGGTGCCAATTCAGCATGGAAGATCAACCTTATTAAAATTCGGAATCGAGATAGTAGCCAAAGATGGTGATTATTTACAACTTAAACAAAGGCTCCAAACTCACTTCAACCACTTGCGCTTGCTGACTTGAAACCGGTCGTTGCTTAAATGCTTGCCACAAGCCATCACCATGCCATTCGCTAGTTTGACCGCTATACAAATAACGATTCAATCCATTAATTTCATCAGCAAAACTACCCGTCGCCCCAATAGCCGCCAAACTATCAACTGCAAAATAGGCCAATAAAGCCTGCTTAGCAGCTTGTGGATTATTGCTTTGGCAAGCTTGTTTTAGATTAGCTTCGGCTGCGTTAACCAAGGTTTTAGCTGGCACCATCACTGCTTGCGATTTTGGCGAGTGCTTAAACCACCAAACGCCATTGATTAACCAACCCAGCGCCAACAATCCCGCAATTGTTTGCCATAAGTGAACTTGATCTTGGTTTTCGACGCTAGTTATCTGAGGAGCCTGCACCGTTGGAGCCACTTGAGTTTCCACTGCCTCGGCCACCGGCAAAGCCTTAATGGTTACCGCTGGCAAATGCGCGGTTTCTAGCTGTTGGGTTTTGCTGTTAAACCAAGCAACATCAATCGCCGGTAATTGATATTCACCGGCTTTATTAGCGATAAAAGCGATTTTTTCCTGACGCATGGCAGTTAAGCCATCGTTATTTTTAGCTTCTTGTAATTGCGGTTGATCGGGGTAAATTTTGATGCCTTCTACGGCAATTTGAGTCGATAATTCTGGCAATTGACCAACGGTGCTTCCTTTTGCCACCAAAGTCACGGTGCGAGTCAACGGCTCACCGACTTTGACTTGCAACTGACTATCCGACCATTGTTCAGTCAATTGTAAAGACTCGGCACTCAACCATGCCGCTTGTTTTAAGGCTTCCGGCACTGCTTGCACATTTAAAGTAATTGGCTTAGAAGATACGCGTTTATTTTGGGTAATCGCTTGTCCAAAAAAGCTATTGCGACCCGCTTGCGCACTAACTATTTCGGCATTCAAAGTTAAAGCCGGAATCGTCAACACACCGCTTTGCTGAGGAAAAATCGCGTATTTGCGTTCCGTCACCCAATAATCGACGCCTTTGATTTGCGTGGCGTAATTGCTGTCTTCGCCTAGTTTTTCAATCACCGCCTCTTTCAATTCAGGCTCGGATAAACTGGCTTGCGCGATTTGCACCCGACTATATAAACGCAAGCTGTAAATGACTTGCGACTGCACAAAAGGCTTGTCCGGCGTGGCTTGTACTTCTAAAAACAAGTCTTCATTGTTGGCCAGATTACTCGGCTTATCGGTCACTGTCAGTTTTAGCGGCTTACTAACATCGTCACCAAAGGCAACTGGTGGAATCAATAATTCGCCAGCCTGTTTGGCCATTACCGTCAGCGTCCATTGCTGATTATGTTGGCTTTTGCCGTTCACCCAAGATGAGCTACTGCTACGTTGTTGATTGAGAACTTCAAACTGCTGCTGCAAAACCGAAAAATCCGGCTTACCGTCTGGGTCATCATTGGCGCTAAAAATCAGTTGAAAGGACTCATTCAAATTTACCGGATTGCGATCAACTGAGACATGAATCTCGGCGGCTTGCGCTAAAACCATGTTGAACAATAAAGTCACGAAAATCCATCCGCGTAAAACAAACCGTTGTTGCATCGTCAAAAACACCTATTGCTAAAATCTTAATCCGCCACCTTATCGTTATCAAACCACCCATATAAGGCGGGTAATACTAATAAGGTTAATAAAGTCGAGCTAACCAGTCCGCCAATCACCACAATCGCCAGCGGTTTTTGTACTTCTGAGCCTGGGCCATTGGCAAACAAAAACGGTACCAAGCCCAGCAAAGCCACGGTAGCGGTCATCATCACTGGTCTGAAGCGTTGTTCACAACCATGGACAATCGCCTCAAACTGACTCAAACCGCTATCCCGTAAACTACGAATATACGACACCAACACCACGCCATTCAGTACCGCAATACCCCACAAGGCAATAAAGCCCACCGAAGCCGGTACTGACAAATATTCACCGCTAATAAATAAGGTCACAATCCCGCCAATCGAGGCGAACGGCAACACTAAAATAATTAAACTGGCAAAACGTAACGATTTAAACAGCATAAATAACAAGAAGAAAATCGCCGCAATCGTCACTGGAATAATCATGGTCAAATGCCCCAAAGCCCGCTCCATGTTCTGAAATTGACCGCCCCATTGCAAATAATAGCCCTCCGGCATACTAATTTGTTTTGCTACCGCTTCTTGCAACTCAGCCACAAAACTCCCCAAATCGCGGTCGCGAACATTAATCCCGACCACAATCCGCCGCTTACCCATTTCTCGACTGATTTGTGCAGGGCCATCATTCAAAGTAATTTTGGTCACATCGCCCAACGGCACTCGCGCACCATTGCTGGAAGTCAGCATTAAGGCGTCAATCGCTTCAATATTGTTACGAAAATCTTCAGGTAAACGCACCGCTGCCGAGAAACGCCGTTCGCCTTGATAAATTTCGGTCGCCACTTTGCCAGCAATCGCAGTTTCTATCATGTCGTGAATATCAGCCGCGTTGAGGCCGTGACGAGCAATTGCCTGACGGTCAACAGTAATATTCAGATATTGCTGACCGGTTAAGCGTTCCACCCGAATATCGCGAGCACCATTGACTTGGTTGGCAACCGCGGCAATGCTGTCCGCTAATTGTTTGAGTTTTGATAAATCATCGCCAAACACTTTGACCGCCACATCCGAACGCACCCCAGTGACCATTTCATCGACCCGATCAGAAATCGGTTGCGCCATCACCACCTGCATCCCTGGCAAATTCGTAATTAATTTTTCCTGCATCGCATCGGCAATCGTATCTTGAGTCCAACCTTCCGGCCATTCATTTCTTGGTTTTAGACTCACAATCGGCGTTGATTCGTTTTGACTTTGTGGATCAGCTGGGCTTTCGCCACGACCGACACCACTCACCACATTTTTAACCCCAGGAATCTCCATCACCATTTTCATCGCTTGCATTTCGACGTGAATACTTTCATCCAGTGAAATATTTGGTACGCGATTAATCCCCGGCACAATCGAGCCTTCTTTCATTTCGGGAATAAACGAGGTGCCTAAAAACGGCAATAAACCTAAAGTTGCAATGAATACGCCAACTGCTAAGCCGACTACTTTCAAGCGATGCAGCATTGCCCAATTTAATAAGCGCAAATAAAACGCCTTTAAATAGGCGATGATTTTGGTGTCGTGTTCGCCTTGGTGACCTTCGAGAAAAAAACTACACAACACCGGCGACAAGGTTAGC
>CAIZCB010000080.1 GCA_903931355.1 uncultured Pseudomonadota bacterium | reverse complement strand
CCACAAGAACTGCATTTTGAACATGCGGAAGCACATTCGGCGTTTGAAGAGGAAGTTGTTGCTCCAGCACCTGTAGCCATCATCCCTGAACAATCAACTCAGCAACCTTTCGTTAACGAGTTCGACAAAGTAGGTCGCAATGATCCATGTCCTTGTGGATCAGGTAAGAAATACAAGCAATGTCACGGCCAGATTAAATAATCTCCGCGCTGTGATAGTAAAAAAGGGCTGACTTAGGTTGGCCCTTTTTTATGTCTAAGATTTATTGATCCTAAAGTAGATTAAAACAACTTATCTTTAGCGTTTTCTAAAATAGCAGTAATCGCTGGATGTTTTAATTTTCTACGCATGGTGATGGCATAAAAGCGCTCTAGCACGCTGTCAATTATGCCTATGCTTTCTACTCCATACTGATTTTGAATTTCGGTTGCCACCGATGTTGGTGCTACAAACAAACCGGTTCCGCCACTGCCAAAGGTTTTTAGCAAGGCACTATCTTCAATTTCTGCACGAATAATCGGGCTGATACCTTGATTATCAAACCATTGGTCGAGTGATCGACGTAATGCTGTATTAGTCGTCGGTAACAGAAACGGTGCGCCGGTTAATGAACGGGGAAAGTCGGGGCGATAGACTGTGGCCAAACTGGGTGCACCAAATACTGTAATGCTACTTTCACCCAATAAATGATTGAATGCTTTGGCTCCGCTGGCATGGGTAAGTGGTGAATCAGATATAACTAAATCGACACTGTGTAATGACATTTCGGTTAACAGGCGTTCGGCTTTATCTTCATAGCAGAGCACTTGCACCGCCTCAGGAATTCTGAATGCCGGTTCTATTAGTCGATAAACCGCTAATTTGGGTAAAGCATCGGAAATACCGACTACTAATCTCAAACCGGCACCATTGGATCGTCCCTTCAAAGTGTTATTCAGTTCGCGACCTAAAGAAAATATCTCGTCTGCATAGTGATAGACGACTCTGCCGGTATCGGTCAGGATTAATTTTCGACCACTTTTCTGAAACAATTTAGAACCAATCGCTTGCTCAAAAACAGCCAATTGACCACTAATCGTCGGTTGCGCCAGATGTAGTTTCTCGCAAGCACGCGTAATGCTTTCCTCGCGTGCCACATTCCAGAAATAGAATAAATGCTGATAGTTAAGGCGTTCCATAAGTGTTCTATGTATCGTTATTTTCGATGATTGTAATTCAATCTTTCTATTTAACAATGATAAAAGCTATCTGTAGGATATATCGCAAGCAATAATTCAGATAAGGAATTTAGGAATGCAAAAATTATTACAAGGCCTTCAGCATTATCAGACCAAAATTTTCGGCTCCCAACGTCAACTATTCGAGCGTCTTTCTCAAGGCCAATCGCCGGATGTGTTGTTTATTACCTGTTCAGATTCGCGGATTAACCCTAATTTGCTGACCCAAACCGAACCCGGTGAATTATTTATTTTGCGTAATGCTGGCAACATTATTCCGCCTTATGGTGCTGTGCAGGGCGGCGAGTCGGCGACTATCGAATTTGCCGTGGCTGCGCTAGGTGTAAAAGACATTATTGTTTGCGGTCATACCCATTGTGGTGCCATGAAAGGCTTACTGGAGCCACCCAATAGCCGCGATTTTCCTGCACTAAGTGCATGGCTGGCTCATGCCGAATCGACTCGTCGAATTGTTCAAGACAAATATGCTGATCGCGAAGGATCAGAATTACTGAGCGTGACTATTCAAGAAAATGTGCTGGCGCAGATGGAAAATTTACGCACTCATCCTGTGGTCGCCTCAGGATTGTCACAAGGCAAACTCAAGCTACACGGCTGGGTTTATAAGATCGAAACCGGTGAGGTGTTTGGTTATGACCCTGAGGTTTGTCAATTTCAACTATTGACCGAACATCGTTCCCCGCTATCGGTTCCTCCGCGCAGACCGTTAGCCTTGGAAATCTGAAATTCAATTAAAACAGGCCGAAATTTCGGCGTTTTTAGGAGGTTATGTCGTGATTACCCAGCAAATGACGCATTTAAAACAACTTGAAGCCGAAAGCATCTTCATTATCCGAGAAGTAGCGGCGGAATTCGAAAAGCCGGTGATGCTGTATTCGATAGGCAAAGATTCTGCGGTCATGCTACATCTGGCGATGAAAGCATTTTACCCAGGAAAACCGCCGTTTCCGTTACTGCATGTCGATACCACTTGGAAATTTCGCGAGATGATTGAGTTTCGTGATCGCTATACCCGTGAATTAGGTTTGGATTTAATTGTCCATACTAATCAAGAAGGGGTAAGAATGGGTGTCAACCCTTTCAGTTACGGTAGTCAAAATCATACCGATATTATGAAAACCCAAGCGCTAAAACAGGCGCTGGATTTACATCGATTCGATGCCGCTTTTGGTGGTGCTCGCCGTGATGAAGAAAAGTCCCGCGCCAAAGAGCGAGTCTATTCATTCCGAGATAGAAATCATCGCTGGGACCCGAAAAATCAGCGTCCAGAACTATGGAGCATCTTCAACGGTAAGGTCGATAAAGGCGAAAGTATCCGAGTTTTCCCTTTATCTAACTGGACCGAACTGGATATTTGGCAATACATTCTTTTGGAAAATATCCCAATTGTGCCGCTGTATTTTGCCAAGGAACGGCCAGTGGTTAACAAAGATGGCATGTTGATTATGGTCGATGACGAGCGTATGCCTATTGGCCCAGAAGACAAAGTCGAAATGAAAAAAGTGCGTTTTCGTACTTTGGGTTGTTATCCGTTGAGCGCGGCCGTCGAATCTAATGCGACCACTTTGCAGGAGATCATTCAGGAAATGTTATTGACTACTACTTCTGAACGCCAAGGGCGATTGATTGATCACGATCAGGCAGGCTCGATGGAACACAAAAAACGCGAAGGCTATTTCTAAAAAATGACCGGTTTACCCAAACGCTTATCTGGCCCAACATGAGCACAAACAATTATTGCGATTTTAACCTGTGGCAATGTTGATGAATTATTCCGCGACTTGATGTCAGCGTAACTGTTTTGGTCAAAGGATTAAGTAGCTCTCAACTCAAAACCAAGGCCATCATGCTAAAAATGCCGACAAATTGGATTAGTATCACTTGGACTTTATGTCGATTAGGTAATCTGTTCCATTTGTTTATCAAATCAGTACGTAAATCAGTGTAGCTTTCTGTAGCTCTTGCCCGAGTATAAGCAAGCAGCGAGGGAAGGCGGCGAAACACCATAATGGTTACTATGCCTGCTATTGCTAAGCTGCCATAAAACACCAGCATTTGTGCATAGAATTTACTCAAGCCAAGGCCATGAATTAACACTTCTTCAAGCGCAAAAGCGATAGTTTCATAAACCGTATGGGCTATCACTGCCACTAAATGAATCATTGTTTCCGGTATTAGGATAAGTGCAGCAATTAGCACTATAAACATCAGCGGTCTGATTTTGCTTGTAGTCTGTTCCAGTCGTTTAATCATGATTAACTCCTGCTGCTAATGACAAAGGTGTTGCCAAAATCGCCTGATAATCGGCATCGGCTTTGAATAAGCTGCTATTGGCGTCAGCTGCTTGCAACATTGCGTCACCGCTGGCAATTTCCCGAAGATTGACAAATAACAGCGTGGTATCACCCAGTTCGAAGCGAGTTTTTTCGCCCTCTTCTAATTGTTGAGCCGCTTTTTGCTGTTGATAACTCAGGGTAATCCGTTGCCGAGCGGCATTGATTGCAGATAACACGTCTTTAACTTCCGCTGAGATACGATCTTCGAGACCGTTGCGTTCCCATTTCAAGCGTTGCAGATTGGCTGATGCGACCTGAGCACGCCCGCCTGCGACACGTTGTTGAAGTGGGATTTCGACATTTAGACCCAAGTAGAGCTCGTTGCGGTTAAGTTTGTCTTTACCATAACCAATGTCTTTTGCACCCATCACCTGAAAGTCGAGCGCCGGATTGCGTTGATTTTCTTGGAGTGCCAGTTCTGTTTCGGTCTGCTCACTTTGCAGTGCTAGGCGTTTTAGTTCGGGTCGTTGTAAGCGAGCAGTTGTTATCGCATCGTCAACTTTTAATTCGATCTTGGCTTGGTGAATCGGAAATTCTGTTGGTAATTGTTCCACTTGTGGTAATTGCGGTTGTCCATCTGAATCTCGCCAGTACAGCGATAATTGGATAGCACTTTGTTCTAACAAACGCTGAGCAACCACCCGACGTTCACGGCGTTCAATAATCGCTCTTTGATTATCAAGCGCTTCAAACTCAGGAATATCGCCGGCGCTGACACGTTGCAAGATGCCTTGGTTTCGTTGTTCGGCGACTTGTAATAAACGCTCGCTGATTCTCAGTCTTACGCCAGCTAAAACCCAATCCCAGTAACGATGGCTGGCTTGGCGGCGAATTTCCAATAAAGTTTGGTCAAATTCGTGGTTGGCTATTAATTGACCTAGCTCTGCTTGTTGCAAGCTGGCTCGGCGCCGGTCGATTTCACGATTGCGCCATAGCGGCATATTAAAACCGACTCTGGCCTCGCCATCATCAGCAGTCAGGCTTTTACCATCGTAAACAGGATAATCACCTGAGCCTTTACGCCAACCACCAAAGAAGGTTGTGCCCCATAAGTTGGTCGGTTGTTCGATGACAACATCATAATTATTGTTTTCATACAAACCCGTTACCGACCAACGGTTTTGGGATTTAAGTAAGGTATCGAAACCACCTTGAGCGCTCTGTAATTCGCCTTCTGAAACTTGTTTACGTTGTTCAGCAGCCAGTAAACCTGGAAACGCCCGTAACGATGCATCAATCACTTGGTTTAGGCTTAATTCCTGTGTTGGCAGATTCTGTTCTGCAAGGACTAAGCTCGGTAATAGCGTGATTATTAAAAAGATAATCTTGTTCATGATCCTTTTTTATCCTCGCTGTCGGTTTTTTTGCTATCAACACTGCTGGTTTCCTTAACTTGCGGTTCGGGTAAAACCAGCGCAGGAAAACCGTTGAAGATTCGCCACATTTCATAACCTAGCGTTACTTTGCCTAATAGAATCCAGCCATTAACTCGCACGCCTTGACGTAAGAAACGGTTATCAGGCCAAGGAATGTCACTGGGATCAGGACTGACTAAGATGCGAAAATGTCCTTTGCCATCGTCGGTTGCATCAATCAAAGTCACTTGACCGCCAAAAGAACCGACTGAAAATTCTGGCCAGCCGCCAAACTGCACGGACGGATAACCTTCAAATTGCAAACGGACATGGCTGCCAGTGACGATTAGCGGTAGATCATTACCGTCTACCCATAGTTCGACCGCCCGTTGTTCGGTATCGGGCACTAGAATTGCTATGGCTTGGCCGGCTTTTAGCTGTTCGGCATTCGGGTTTGCTAATAAACGCAATAGCGTGCCATCACGAGGGGCTTTAATTGCTTGCGTTTGCTGACGGGCTAGGCGGGTTTCCAGTTTTAATAAATCAGCACGCACATAGTTTTGATCCTCAATGGCTTTATTTAATTCGGCACGGGTTTTTTCTACGCTGGCCGTGGTATCGGCACTGAGTTTTAACCAATCGGCATGCAAGGCATCGATTTCACTTTTTGCCGCATTTAAGCTTGCTTGAGCCCGTTCAGTTTCTGCATCACGCTGATTCATTTCTAACTCAGCTAATTCCAGTGTGCGTCGAGATGCTAAGCCTTTTTGTTGTAATTGCTGTTGGCGGGTTAAATTTAACGACGCGGTTTGTTTAGCGGCACGGGTAGCATCCAACGTTTGTACAGCGGCTTTTTGGCGTTGCCTGCCCATTTCCAAACGTGCTTCCGAGGCTGCCAGCGCTTGCGGTCTTGATAGTTCCGCCATCCGTAATTGTTCACGGAAAGTGTCTACCCGATTTTCAACAGCGCTTTGACGGTCGAGCAAGACTTGATATTCATTATTCAGTCGTTGCAGCAGTAGCGGGTCATTGTCTTGTAATTGCGCTATGACTTCGCCTTCCTTGACCTGACTGCCTTCTCTAACAAACCAACGTGCAATTCGACCTTCTATAGGCGCACCGATAGTTTGTTGACGATCAGCGGGAGTGTAAGCAACCACCCGACCATGACCCTGGACATTTTGCTGCCAAGGGGTAATGCTCAAAAGTACCAATAGCGCTAGAAAAAGGCTTAACAGTGATCGGGCGACGCGCACCGCAATCGGTGAAGTCTGAGCGGCTTTTAAATCGTTTAACCATGTTAAAGCGCATAGCTCATCAAGTTTGCTGCTCATTGCGCCACCTCGCTATCGGCAATTATTGGTTGCAGTTGACCATTGACAATACGGGCATGGCGTTTACAGCATTCAATCACATCCGCTTGCTGGCTGATAATAATCAAAGTCCAGTTTGCGTCAGGCGCCAGTAAAACCTCCAAAATGCTAGGCAAGAAACGGCAGTCAATATGATCTAGGGTTTTATCAATCATCAATAGCTTGGGAGCGCCGGCAATGGCTCGCGCTAATGTCAGACGTAATTGCTGTTCGCTATTTAATGGTTCCCCATTGCTAGACAAGGGAGTTTGTAGACCATCAGCTAAGCTGGAAATGAGTTCAAGTAAGCCAACTTGTTTGAGTGCGGTTCTAATCTGATTTAATCCTAAATCGCGGCCAATACTTACATTGTCAGCGATGGATAGATTGAGTATTTCCGCTTCACGAACCAAGCTGACGTTATCGCGCAGTGCGCCTAGGTTTAAATCGCGAAGATCATCGCTGTTAAAGTAGATGTTACCGGCTTGATATGAACGCAAGCCGTAGAGAATATCTAGCAGCGTACCTCGTTCCGCGCCTTCGCTGATCACTAGGTTTTCACCAGCAGCAAGCGTTAAATCAAGCTGGTTTATCTGATCAATTTGCGGTCCTTTAAGCACAGATAGGTTTTGGATATTGATTTGATAAGCCGATTGGTTTGCTTGAGGTAGCTCACCTTGATTTGGTTCTTGCGGTAAATCCAGTAGATAGCCGATCTTATCGACACTGGCGACCAACTCATAGAAATTGTCCAAAGTTTTACCCAGCCGAGTGAGGCCGTAAATCATCGCATTAACCACCAGTTCAGCAGCGATCAGTTGTCCTAAACTCAATTCTCGCTCGATGACCATCCAACCACCTAATGCCAGTAAAGAGGTATTGGCTAAGGTATGAAGTACTAAAGCGCCAATATTCTGTCGAGATAGAATCCGGAAATGATTCACGCAGGCGCTTAGGTAATTTTCAGCAATTTGTTTTGATTGTTGGTCAATAAAAGCCTCGCCTTGGCGACTTTTACTCAGCAAGGGATTGGCGGCTATTGTTTCTAGCCAAGCCGCTACCAGATATTTGGCTTTGGATTGTTCGATAGCGGTGACAATGCCATTGCGACCCATCACAAAAAGCACCAAATACAGCGAGGCAATTAATAACAAATCGAAAGCCAGTAGCATCGGGTGGTAAAACGCTAACAGAAACATGCCAATTAAGGTTTGTAATAAGTAACCTAGCGTTTCTAGTAACAGTGATGCGGCGGTTTTTTGCAGTGAAACCACATCAAAAAACCGATTCACTAATTCGGGTAGATATTGGTTGTCATGGGCGCTAATCAAAGTCCGTTGCAAGCGGTTGGCTGTTTCACCGAATAAGCGAACAAACAGCCGCCGTTGTAGCATTTCGACCACGTAAAATTGCAATGCAACCAAAGCGTTACTGCAAGACACTAATACCAGCAGAATCAGTGTCAACACGAATAGCGGTTGCAGTAAGGCACCAAAAGCAATGGTATTAACCAGTGCTTGTACTGCGATTGGCGTGGCTAGTGATAGCAAACCTATACCTATGCCATAGGCGAGAAGGGTGCCTATATCTTGGCGTTCGATATAAATCAGTTGTTGCAAGCGTAGTAATGGGTTG
>CAIZCB010000079.1 GCA_903931355.1 uncultured Pseudomonadota bacterium | reverse complement strand
TCAAAATGCAGAAAACCTGATCTGGATTGATCTGGAAATGACCGGATTAATTCCCGATACTGATTTGATTATTGAAATTGCCACGGTGATTACCGATAAAAATCTCAATATTCTGGCGCAAGGGCCTGTGTTGGCGGTGCATCAATCCGATGCGGCTTTAGCGGCGATGGATGAGTGGAACCAAACTCATCATGGTCAATCGGGCTTGATTGGGCGAGTTAAAGCCTCAACCATCAGCGACGCCGAAGCCGAGCGTCAAACCATCGAATTTCTCCAACAATGGGTGCCCGCTAATACTTCGCCGATGTGTGGCAACAGTATTGGTCAAGATCGTCGCTTTTTGTACCGTTACATGCCGCAATTAGAAGCTTATTTTCATTACCGCAATCTCGATGTTTCCACCGTCAAAGAGTTGGCGGCACGTTGGGCACCGCAAGTGAAAGACAGCTTTACTAAGAAAACGGCTCACCAAGCTTTAGAAGACATCATTGAATCGATTGATGAGTTAAAGCATTATCGCCAACACTTTTTCAAATTCTAATGCTACAAATTTTGGCGGTTGCTCTTGGCGGCGCGGTTGGCTCGGTTTTAAGGTATTTAACCTCTAATGGCGTTTACTTGTGGCTGGGGCGCGGTTTTCCTTACGGTACGTTAACCGTCAATTTGATTGGTTCGTTTTTAATGGGCTTGATGGTCGAAACCTTAATTTTGCAACGCATCGCTATCGCTGCCGAATACCGTAGCGCCATTTTGATTGGTATTTTTGGCGGCTTTACCACTTTCTCCTCGTTTTCTTTGGATACTTTATATCTATTGGAACAAGGGCAAATTGGTAAAGCCGGTTTAAACATTGCGGTCAGTGTGTTTGGTTGTTTATTGACGGTTTGGTTAGGTTTGTTGGCGGGGCGTGGGCTGTTTGTGTATGGTCAAGGCGCAGTGCGAATTTTCGACTGGCCGTTTCCTTATGCCTTAACCATCATCAATGGCATCGGGGCGTTTTTGATTGGCCTTGTTGCTACGGTGTTAATGCACAAATTGGCGATTGCCATTGAGCATAGAGCGATTTTGATAACGGTGATATGCGGGATATTTATCACCTTATCCGGTTTATATTTGATTCTTTACTTGTTAGAAAGCGGTCATGCTTTTGAAACCCATTTAACCGCAATGTTGATTGTGTTTGTTAGCAATATCGCAGTATGCGGCGCTAGTTTGTGGTTGGGCTTATGGCTGGGCAAACAGGTTTAGGTTTTAGTTTATTTTTTTAATTCAGGACGGATTGTCATGTTAGACCCTCGTTTATTTAGAAGCGAACTCGAATTTGTACAGCAACAGTTGAAAAGACGCGGTATCAACTTTGATGCTGATGCCTATTTGGCCTTGGAAAATCGCCGTAAAGAGATTCAAGTTAAAACTCAAGATTTGCAAAACGAGCGCAACACTCGTTCAAAAGCGATTGGTCAAGCCAAAGCCAAAGGCGAAGATATTCAACCGTTATTGGATCAAGTGGCTGATTTAGGTGACCAGTTGAAAACCGCTGAAAGCGAACTGGATCAACTCCAAAACAGTTTGAATGCGTTGATGGAAGGCATTCCAAACATTTTGGATGAAGCGGTA
>CAIZCB010000078.1 GCA_903931355.1 uncultured Pseudomonadota bacterium | reverse complement strand
TTCAATATCCCAATAGTGCCAAAGTCCCTGATGCCTTGCTGAAACTCGGCTATATCGAATCTGATATGCAAAACTCGGTCAAAGCACGCGAGTATTTGCTAAGAGTAACTAATAATTATCCAAATTCACCTGCTGCTCACTTAGCGGCGAAAAAATTGGCGCAAATGCCATAGATGATCTGAATGGATCAAGCATTACGCATTTCAGAGATTTTTTACTCACTTCAGGGTGAAACCAATACGGTTGGCATTCCAACGGTATTTGTTCGTCTGACTGGTTGCCCCTTACGCTGTTCATATTGCGATACTGAATATGCGTTTACTGGCGGTGAAAAATTTAGCCAAGCGGAAATTATTAGCAAAATCCAAGCCTTCAATTGTCAATATGTCACGATAACTGGCGGGGAACCTTTAGCTCAGCCAGGCTGTAATGCTTTGATGGTTAAATTATTGGACTTAGGTTTTTTGGTTTCCTTGGAAACCAGTGGTGCATTAGATGTATCGGCCGTTGACCCTCGAGTGGTTAAAGTCATGGACTTAAAAACCCCGAGTTCAGGAGAAATCCAGCGTAACCGTTATGCCAATATCGAACACCTTACTGTGCAGGATCAAGTGAAGTTTGTGATTGCTGATGATGTTGATTATCAATGGTCGAAACAACAAATGATTGGGCATCAATTACTTGATCGTTGCCAAGTTTTATTTTCACCTGTGATGGGTGTCATGCCGGCTGTTGAGTTAGCAGAGAAAATTCTCGCCGACCAATTAGCGGTTCGTTTTCAAATTCAACTGCATAAATATCTTTGGAATGATGCACGAGGAAAATAAAAAAGCTAAATCTGCCGTGATTTTGTTATCAGGTGGTTTGGATTCTATTACGGTATTGGCGTTAGCTAAACAGCAGAGTTATTCATGTTATGCCTTAAGTTTTGATTATGGTCAGCGTCATAATGCCGAGCTTGAAGCTGCCAAGAAAATTGCTCAGCAGTATCAGGTGATTGAACACAAAGTGATCAAGTTGGGCCTTGATAGCATTGGTGGTTCGGCATTAACCGATCAAAACATTGATGTACCGACTTCGCCGCAATTAGGTATTCCAGTCACTTATGTGCCAGCCCGCAACACCATTTTCCTATCGTTTGCCTTAGGTTGGGCTGAGGTATTAGACGCTCACGATGTGTTTATTGGGGTGAATGCGGTGGATTATTCTGGTTATCCCGATTGTCGGCCGGAGTTTATCAATGCCTTTCAAGACATGGCCAATTTAGCCACTAAAGCCGGTGTCGAAGGTCATAAAATCAATATTCATGCGCCGTTAATCAAGCTTAGTAAATCTGAAATTATCAAACAGGGTTTGCAACTAGGGGTTGATTACGCCCAAACCGTTTCTTGTTATTCGGCTGATCAACAGGGTAGGGCCTGTGGTCATTGTGATGCTTGTCGCTTACGGGCGGCTGGTTTTGCAGGTTTAGGTGTTGCTGATGCAACCCTTTATCAACAGTAAAGTCATGGCTAAACAAGCATTTGGCCTTAATAAAGTTTATAATTCGCCCAAAACTAGCCCCTGTCGCAAGATAGGGGTTTTTTGTTATAAGGGTATTTGAGGTATCTCACCAAGCATGGCGCAAAAACTGTATATACAAACTAACGGCTGTCAAATGAACGAGTACGATTCCGACAAAATGCGGGACGTACTAATCGCTTCACATGGCATGGAGTTAACCGATATTCCTGAGCAGGCAGATGTTTTATTGTTAAACACCTGTTCGATTCGCGAAAAAGCCCAAGAAAAAGTCTTTTCGGCGATTGGTCGTTGGAAAAAACTTAAAGATAAACGCCCCGATGTAATTATTGGTGTCGGTGGTTGTGTTGCCAGTCAAGAAGGTGCTGCGCTACAAAAACGTGCGCCCTGTGTTGATATTGTCTTTGGTCCGCAAACTTTACATCGTTTGCCAGAGTTGCTTGATAAAGCGCGTAGCAGCAATAAAGGTGTCGTGGATATTTCTTTCCCTGAGATTGAAAAATTTGATGCTTTGCCTGAGCCGAGAGCCGAAGGGCCAAAAGCTTATGTTTCAGTGATGGAAGGCTGTAGCAAATATTGCACTTACTGCGTGGTGCCATACACCCGTGGTGAAGAAGTTAGTCGCCGATTAAATGATGTAATTGCAGAAATCACCTCATTGGCAAATCAGGGGGTGCGCGAAATCAATTTATTAGGTCAAAACGTCAATGCTTATCGCGGCGAAATGGAAGACGGAGAGCTTGCCAATTTTGCCTTATTGCTACATTTCGTAGCAGCGGTTGATGGCATTGATCGAATTCGTTTTACCACCTCGCATCCTTTGGAATTTACCGATGACATTATTGATGCCTTTGCTGAAATTCCACAATTAGTTAATCACTTACATTTGCCAGTTCAAAGCGGAAGCAACCGGATTTTGGCGGAAATGAAACGCGGACACCAACGCGAAGATTATCTGGAAATCATGCGTAAGATCAAAGCGGTTCGCCCAGGTATCAGTTTATCGTCTGACTTTATTATTGGTTTCCCAGGTGAAACCGAGCAAGACTTTGAAGACACTATGGCCTTGATTGAAGAAGTCGGTTACGACTTTTCATACAGTTTTATTTTCAGCGCCAGACCGGGTACGCCAGCGGCTAATTTTCCAGACGATGTCAGTATTGAAGTCAAAGAACAACGCTTGAAACGTCTGCAGACTCGCTTAAACGAAATGACCATGGCGATTTCCGAGGCCATGATAGGGACTGTGCAAACTGTTTTGGTGGAAGGGATTTCTAGAAAAAATCCATTACATTTAACCGGTCGGACAGAAAATAATCGCGCGGTTAATTTTGCAGGCCATCCGCGATTAACCGGTCAATTTGTTGATGTATTAATTGCCGAAGCTTTGCCAAATTCATTGCGTGGACGTGCGGTTGAATCATCTGTTGAAAAAATCATTCAAAAATTGTCGTGAGTCATAATCATTTTTCGCAAGAAATTACTTTATTGCCCGCTGATATTGAGCGCCTTGCTAATTTTTGTGGGCAATTAGACATAAACCTGCGACATATCGAGCAGCGCTTACAAATAGAAATTGCTAATCGCAGTAACCACTTCAGAATTTCTGGGGATGAAGTCGCGGTAAGAACTGGTTGTGCGGTGATGCAAAAACTCTATGAGCTGGCGGAAAAGGAAGAAATTAGCCCTGAGCAAGTGCATTTAAGTTTGCAAGATTCGAGCATTGACCAATTATTAGAAAATCCAACGCCTAAACATCAAGCTTTGGTAGCGATTAAAACCAAGCGCGGCGTGATTAAAGGTCGTGGTCAAAATCAGCAAGATTATTTACAAAAAATTCTTCAACACGACATTAATTTTGGTGTCGGGCCTGCCGGTACCGGTAAAACCTTCTTAGCGGTAGCTTGTGCTGTCGAAGCTTTGCAAAATGAAACCGTGCGTCGCATTATTTTAGTCCGTCCAGCGGTTGAAGCTGGCGAGAAATTAGGTTTT
>CAIZCB010000077.1 GCA_903931355.1 uncultured Pseudomonadota bacterium | reverse complement strand
TCTGGTGACTGATGCGATGTTGACCATCGCGACAGAAGTGCGTCCAGAAGCCTGTTGTTTAGTGCCGGAAAAACGCGAAGAATTGACGACTGAAGGCGGTTTGGATGTTGCCGGCTCACCAGCAAGAATGCGTGAAGCTTGTCAGGCTCTAGCCGCAGCCAATATTGAAGTGTCTTTGTTTATCGATCCCGAATTTAAACAAATTGACGCCGCAGTGAAAGCCGGTGCGCCAGTGATTGAATTACATACTGGCCGCTATGCCGATGCTGAAACCAAGCAGCTACAAGCGCAAGAATTACAACGGATTCGTGAAGCAGCGGCTTATGCGCATCAGTTGGGATTACAAGTCAATGCTGGACACGGTTTGAATTTCCACAACGTCGAAGCGATTTGCCAGATTCCACAGATTGTCGAATTAAACATCGGTCATTCGATTATTGCCCAAGCGATTTTTTCGGGTTTAGATAAAGCGGTAAGCGATATGAAACAGGTGATGCGAGCAGCGCGTGGGGCTTGTTAGCCGCTAATTCCGTGGGCGGATAAGCAAAGCGCATCCGCCGTGAAGGCTAATATGGTGGATGGGCTTTGCTTATCCGCCCTACCAACCCTAGCTAGGGTTTTAAATCAAACCATGTTTCTGCATCCGATAAAGCAGGGTATCCCTAGAAATTCCCAACAACCGTGCTGATTTGCTACGGTTGCCTTTCGTTCTTTCTAAGGCTTGATTAATCATATTCGACTCAAGTTCATCAAGCTGCAAACCACTGGCTGGCAAGATAAAGTCATCGCAACCCGATGTCTGGTTTGAAAGACTAAATTCTTTGGGTAAGTTTTTGACTTCAATCACTTGCCCCGGTAGCAAAATACACAAGCGTTCACAAAGATTGCGTAATTCGCGAATATTGCCAGGCCATTTGTATTGAGTGAATACTTTCGTGGTTTGTTTGCTTAATGAAGGGATTTCTAAGCCATGCGAAGTCGCAAATAGCGTGAAAAAATGTTGCGCTAATTGCTCAATATCTTCGCTGCGGTGCTGTAGTGGTGGCAGTTCTAATGGCACGACATTCAAACGAAAATACAGGTCGCGGCGAAACTCACCGGCTGAAACCAAACTGTTTAAATCGGCATTGGTTGCGGCAATAATCCGTATGTCGAGGATGTCGGGGTTGGTGCCACCAATTGGCATTGATTCGCCATTTTCAAGAAAGCGTAATAATTTTGACTGCACGCTTAGCGGCAGTGAGTTGATTTCATCGAGAAATAAAGTCCCGCCATTAGCCGCTTCAAACAAGCCTTGTTTGTCAATCACTGCGCCAGTAAATGCGCCTTTTTTGTGACCAAAAATTTCTGATTCCACTAAACCTTCGGGTAAAGCCGCGCAGTTTAGGGTGATGAAGGGTTTGTTGGCGCGAGGACTGTCTTGTTGAATAGCGCGGGCTAAAATTTCTTTACCAGTGCCGGTTTCGCCTTTGATTAATACTGTGACGTCAGTAGCCGCAACCACGCGGGCGCTACGAATTAATGCTTCTAATGCGGGAGATTCGCCAATAATCGAATTGAAATTAGTCATGAAAACCTCTTAAAACGTCATGATGTGTTCAACTTTCATCGGATTTAGCGATGGAAAAGCGGCTAACAATGCGAATAATATGAAGAGAATGCCGACCGCGTGTTTGAAATGTTTGGCTCTTGATAAGCTGGTTAGCAGCGGGGTGATGACGCCAACGCCCATAACAGCGGGTAAGGTGCCAATGCCGAAGCAAAACATGGTGATTGCGCTGTGAGCAATATTGCCAGTGGTCGCCGCTAACGCTAATGCAGTGTAGATCAGGCCACAAGGCAACCAGCCCCAAATCATGCCAAACATTAAAGCTTGGGTATTGTTTTTGACTGGAATCAGTTTGCG
>CAIZCB010000076.1 GCA_903931355.1 uncultured Pseudomonadota bacterium | reverse complement strand
TGTATCTTTCACTTTACGCACTTTCACCGTGCCACCAAAGATATCAGACTGAGTCAGTCCAAATTCACTTATCAATGCACGAACTTTGGAGATGGCATCTGCGAGTTCGTTTTGGCGCATTTGAGCGATTATGCAAAGAGCTTGAATCTATTGAAGAACACGAGAACGCTGCCCGTAGAGATTGGCTGATGAGAAAGTTAGCCAAGAAATGGAAGTTTAGCAGTAAAAAAGAACTACTTGATTTCCATGCCAAATGGCTTGATAGCAAGAGCGAAACCAAGACATACTCAGCGCAGGAATATTTTCAGAAGTACGGGCAATCGGATCAGGCTTGGCTGATACCCGGCTTCGTCCCCTCAAATTCAGTGATCGTGCTTTACGCCGATGGGGGCGTCGGAAAAACCCGGCTGGCTTTTACGCTTGCCAAACACGCTATCACTGGCGGCACCTTCGCTTACGAAGGAACGGAATTTGAGGCAATGAATACGCTGCTGATCGAAACTGACCAGGGGCCACGAAGTACAAGCAAGCTTTTGGAGATGCAAGACTTCCTGGATGGATCAGTTTGCAAGCGATTCTCGATCTGCGATGAGTGGTCGGTGGGCGAATTCGGAAAATTGAAGGAGATGATCAAGAAACATGAGCCAAAGCTAATCATCATCGACTCGCTCACCTCGATCAGCGCCGAGTCGCTTTATTCCGAGAATGATACCGAGTATGCCCGTCCACTAATTCGCCTCCGCCAAATCGCCAAGGAATTTGGCTGCAGCATTCTCATGATCCACCACAGCAACGCCGGCGGCGACATGCGGGGCAGTCGGGCAATCAGGAATACCGTGGACGAAGTTTGGAAGTTTACCAAGCAACAGAACGAGGTGGGCACCTTTAACGTGCTGACAATCGACAAGACCCGTAGCCGTGGCCCAGGTAGTTATAAATTTACTTATGATGATGAAACATGGGGCTGGAAATTTGGCGGACGACTTGAAGACGATATTTTAGGTAATGGATTGAATAGCGCAAATGTAATGAATAAATGCATCCAGTTCCTCAATCAAAACAAAGGAATCGCATTTGAAGCAACAGAAATATCTGAGGCTTTGGGAATATCAAGTGCCACGGTTAGGAAGGATTTAAGACGTGCTAGTACAGAAGGATTAGTCAATGTTGGTAGGAGTAGTAAGAATCACAAGGCTCTAGTTTATTACTTAGGAAATAGGAATATCTTATGCTTACCAAATAGTCCATCAGATATTTTAATACAGCCATCGGCATCAAATAGGCTGGATTCCTTGACTGACAAGCAGTACAGCGAAATTTCAGCCATCCTAAGTAGTACAGTAGCAAATCCAACTAATGATCCATCTGATCCATTAACGGATCATGAGATGGATCACTTGGAGCGGGTAGATCAGGCAAAAAGCTTGACGCCAAAACCCTTGCCAGATAAGGATGGATATAAACCTATCTCCGTAGAAGAAGTAACAAACCGGACATCTGATCCAACTGATCCATCTGATCCGCCATTTTCCGATTTTTCAATTATTAAGAACTCAAAAACGGCGGATCACTTGGATCACTTGGATCACTTGGGGCTGTATCCCTTGCCAGATATAGAAAATCAAGTGATCCGCCCTTTGGATCAGATGGATCACTTGGATCACTTGGATAAATCAGAGGTTTTAGAGCCAGAACCCTTGCCAGATATAGAAAGTCCAAAAAATGGCTCCAAAAAGCATAGAAAGGACAGAATTAAGGAAGATGAAGTTTACTACTCCCTCCTGCGTGGTAAAAAAGTAAAAGTGGTAAAAACATACCCATCGGTTCAAAAAGCTGACGTGTTCGTCAAGGGTGAGGTTATCAAAGAAAAAGCTGAATTCTCAGATTTATTTCCGCTGCCAACTGAAGAGAATTGGCAACCACAATTAAATCAAGTGGCGATGTATGGCAGTGACTTAGTGGCGATTGTCGGATTTGCTTCCGGTAAGAAGTTTCAAGTTGAATTTAAATCTGGGAAGCTGATGTTTGTTAAAGCAAGTGATTTGAAAAAGCCGTCTTGAGATGACTAAAAACTTAATCCTCCGCAAACAGTGCCCCCGTTGTCTTGGGTGGCGCTCATTCCGGAATGGCAATAACACCTTAGCCGATGGGCGAAAAATCCAGCGATGGTATTGCCTTGACTGCGATCGCACTTTTCAAGGTTGGGGGTTAAAATAATTACACTGTTTTTAGTGTAGTTATTTATGGCTGAACCAACTTTGCAGCAGGTATTTGGCGCTAGTGCTTCCCAATCGGGAACGACGTTGACAATCACCAAGGCTGACTTAACGGGGCTAACTGCAAGTTCAGTAAATACTGCCGAGGGTTTATTGGCGGCTATTTTGATAAAGGCTCAAGCATACCTAACCCAAGCCAATTTCGACGCGAATATTGACCAAAGTATTGTGATTGCCGGCGGGTATTCTTCATTCACCACGCGGGGCACTAACAATACTGCATATCGCAATGACCAATTGACGGTGACGCTTGCCAAGCCTGATACCAGTTCAACCCTTGATCCAGATGATTACTAATGCAGGCTTTTACACTGCAGCAATTATTTGGGGAGAATGCTAGCCAAACAGCTACAACCTTAACTATTAGCAAGGTGGACTTGGCGACAGTGGGGTTGACGCCTGCTGCTAGTAATTCAGCCGAAAGCTTGTTAGTAGCGATAATTTTGAATCTATTGTCAGAATTCGAGGGTGAAGTGTACGACTTGGTAGATTCAAATGGTGGAAAAATAATTTATTCATCCACTGATACTACTTTTGAAAGTTTGTACTCTTTTTATTGGAGGCGAATAAAAGATAGTACAAATTACGTCAAAGACCAAATAGTGATTAATCAATATACTGTCTATGCCCAAGCAAATTAAGGACTTTGACGAAATCACGACATTGGCAGATGGCGATTGGTTGTTAGTGCAGCCTAGTGCTGGCGGTATTTACAAGAAAATTACCAAAGCTAACTTATTAGCTGGTTTATCTACTGGTGGGGGTAGTTCAACAATTCCACACAATTTTGTATCGGTAGGGGATACTAACGGCATTGTTTACTACTTGGGCACTAATAGTAATACCGCTACATTTAGCGACCCTACAGTTAGCAAGATAACGGTAACTGCTTCAAGCGTATTTAATAATAATTTTTTTACAAAAGCTTTTCAGCGTGTTGGCTCTGTCTGCCATTCTAATGATGCAAGTAATCAATGGGTAATGGTTGATTTTGGCTCAAAGAAAGTAAGTCCAAATCATTACACTATTCAAGGTAGGAATGATTATGACGGTCATCACCTCAGGAATTGGCAATTGCAGGGGAGTAATGATAGCTCTACTTGGGTGACACTAGATACCCGAACTAACAACACGTCAATAAATCAATCTACTTGGTTTTCTGGTGATTGTTCTAGTAGTAGTTCGTTTTATGAATATTTGAGAATTATTCAAACTGGTGCAAACAGTTTAGGCGCTGGATACCTGACGCTTGGTCAAATAGAGTTTTATGGAAATTTACAGTAATGTCTTATTGTAATCAAGGTGATAAACCAAAAGTTAATTACTCTTTTGGTGATGGCTCAAGGGGTGAATTTTTGGCGAATACATCACCTATCGATGTACTTACATCCACTGAGCCAGGGGTGGAAGCTGGATATACCTATGAAGATCCAAACTTGCCCGGTAAGCGCACAGTCGCCGGAAACTCTTACACCACTGAATTTTTAGAAATCTGTCAAAAGGGGCAAACTGCTATTAGGATTTTTAAAAATGGGTTTGAGGTTTTGTATTCATGTTATCTACCGGGTAGCCTATTGACTGTTGCTGCTATTCCAGAGAAGTGCGTACTAAAAGTTAATAACTCTGCTAATGTCAACCTGTTTACTATCAAGGGTAAATGTCCGGTTAACTTTACTGTTGCCTGTATTGATTGTCCTGAAGGATATTGTAAGTGTGCATCAACTAATTACCCCGGATATTGTTGCTTGCCTTGCTCACAGGTTGCGTCAGAAATTGCATCAATTACAGCGATTGCTAGGGGTAAAAAATGAGTGATACTTGTGCAGACTTACAAGCGCAAATTGCAGAATTGCGCGCGGCTGTAGCGGCTATTCCTAGATATAACGAAAGTGATTTATTGGCGAAAGCACGGCAATTAATCGAGCAACTTACCCCAGGTATCGCTACAGCTGTGGCTGTGGGCTTGATCAACCCTGTCAAAGTAACGGCAGAAACAGCAGCGGTAACAGCAGAAAGCGCCTTTAGTCTTGCCGGAGTAGCTAAAGCTGCGGCTGATTTTTTAGCACCTTTAAAGGCATTAATGCCATATATTGCCGCTATTTTAGCTCTGTTACAACTAGCAGCAGAAATAGGAACGCTGTTAGTACTAGGACAGAGAATTGACGCTCTAGAAAATGAAGTAAATAGCCTTAGCTCAGATTTATCACGTGCCCTTGGATTATTAAATGGTGTTAGACAAATTGCATTACAAGCTTTATCTATTGCCCAGCAAGCTCAAACTTTAGCTAATCAAGCAATCGCACTAGCTAACCAAGCATTCCACCAAATTCAATCCTTGCAAGATGTGATCAACTTCCTAGCCGGGAAAGTCAACACTCACACTTCACAAATTGCAAAGCTAGATAGTGAATGGCGAAATGTCGAAGGTGATTTACAGGATATTATTTCTCGACTTGGTGCAGATGAAGAAAGTATCCACATAGTTGATGTAAAAGCTGAAAATGCACTAGATAGCGCGAATACAGCTAGGGCGGAAGCTACACAAGCATTATCAACGGCCAACACTGCACAAGGAACGGCAACAACTGCGATCGCAATCGCTAACCAGGCCAGCGGTAAAGCTGATGCGGCGCAAGGAACTGCAACGACGGCACTTAGGGGACTAACAACGCTTGAACCGAAAGTAGAGAAGGCGCAGGGCGACGCAACCACAGCCCTTGATGAAGCCAGACAAGCAAACAAGAGATCGCTTATTCCTGGCAGTCCTGGGGCACCCGGTCGTAATGGGATAGATGGTAAGCCTGGATTGCCTGGCAGTCCTGGGGCACCCGGTCGCAATGGGATAGATGGTAAGCCTGGATTACCTGGGGCACCCGGTCGTAATGGGATAGATGGTAAGCCTGGATTACCTGGGGCACCCGGTCGCAATGGGATAGATGGTAAGCCTGGATTAAAAGGGGACAAGGGTGACAAAGGAGACGCGGACGTGGATGCAAGAACAAAAGCCTTGATAGAGCAAATTTCTCAGAATGCAGCGTTAATACCAGCAATTGCATCTCGTCCAAAGCCACTTACAGCGGGAGAAACAGAATCAGCGGCAGCTGCTGGCACTTGTCGAACGACTAAGCCAGGCGGCTGTATGAATAAATTGGTTAATGATGCCAAAGAGAATATTAATCAAACCACCAATAATGGTGTAGGGAAAATATTAGAGGCTT
>CAIZCB010000075.1 GCA_903931355.1 uncultured Pseudomonadota bacterium | reverse complement strand
CTATATTTCAAAGCCATTGCCGCGATAGTATTAGCAAGGTTTTCTGGCTCTTGTGGGTCAAGTGCTTGCGGCTTGCCGTGTGCTACATCACAAAATGGACAGCGACGAGTACACATATCACCCATGATCATAAAAGTGGCGGTGCCGTGATTAAAACATTCGCTTAAATTCGGACAAGCGGCTTCTTCGCAAACCGTATGCAACCGGTTTTCGCGCAAAGATTGTTTGATTTGATTGACTTTGTCGCCGCTGGGTAGCTTGATGCGGATCCAGTCGGGTTTACGCAGCACGGTTTCTGGTTTTTCGACCTTAATCGGAATCCGTGACAATTTATCGGCGTTACGTTGATGAGTTTCGGGAGTTAAGCGAGAAGGCGCATTCAACTTCATGGTTCGATAGCCTTGATAATGTAATCGACGATGGGAACCGCCAATTCGTGATTGTGAATAGTGACGCCCAAATCAGCCAGCTGTGTGACTTGTAAGCCAGCATAGCCGCAGGGATTGATTTGCTTGAAAGGACTTAAATCCATTTGATTGTTAATGCTCAAGCCGTGATAACAGCAACCGCCTTTTATCCGCAAACCCAGCGAGGCGATTTTTTGACCATCGACATACACACCTGGCGCTTTAGTATCAGCTTGGGCTTTGATGCCGTATTGTCTTAAGGTTTGAATCACAGCATTTTCTAAAATCGACACCATCTGCCGTGGGCCAAAACCTAAGCGTTTTAAATCGGCTAATAGATAAATCACCACTTGGCCGGGGCCATGATAGGTAATTTGACCGCCTCTATCGGTATCGACGACAGGGATTTCGCTAGCGGCAAGCAAATGCTCACGCTTGCCATTTAAACCCAGTGTATAAACCGGTGAATGTTCGGTAATCCAGATTTGATCGGGGGTTTCGACGTTGCGGGAGGCGGTAAACTGCTGCATTTGCTGCCAAACGCCAACATAGTCTTGCAAGCCTAGTTGGCGTAGTTCGGTCGCAGCTTTCACGGGCAATTAAAGTGCCATTAACACTTCGGGATGATCGGTCAATCCTTGATAGATAGCATCCAATTGTTGACGACTGGTGGCTTCGATAGTCACAGTAACCGCTAAATATTTACCACCACTACTGGCACGAGTGGTGACAGCGCCTTCACGAATATCATCAACATGACGACGGACGATTTCCACTACCACTAAATCAAAGTTTTCACTGTGCTTACCCATAGCTTTAATCGAAATCTCGCAAGGAAATTTCAGCAATGACTCGGATTCGGTATCGACTTCGCTCATGACAAGGATTTTTTATAGGTTTGTAATAGATTATCAACCGTGTGCCAAACTGGGCCTGGCTTAGCTTCGCCAACTGCAACACCGTCTAACTCAATCACTGGCACGATTTCGCGAGTGGAACTGGTGACCCAGACTTCACTGGCGGCTTTTAGTTGTTCAAGCGTGATAACGTCCTCGCGATAAGCAACATTGTTAGCAGTGGCTAATTCGAGAATCACATCACGAGTAATGCCCGGTAAAATTTCGTGATTTTTAGCCGGTGTTACTAACACACCATCAATCACTGCAAATAAATTACTGGCAGCGCCTTCGGTAACGTAGCCGTCTTTAACCAACAACGCTTCACCACAATCTTTATCCAAAGCTTCTTGGCGCAATAAAAGATTAGCTAATAAGGTAATCGCTTTGATGTTGCACATTTGCCAGCGAGTGTCATCCAAAGTCACCGCTTTAATGCCGTTAACACGACCAGCAAACGGTTTAATTTCTGAACACATCGCAAACACAGTCGGCACAATTTGTTCTGGAAATCCATGGTCGCGTTTTGCGGCGTAACCACGAGTTACTTGCAAATAAATGTACTGATCTTTACTGCTGTCTAGCATCGGCTGGAAAATCGCTTGCCAGTCAGCAACGCTATAAGACAGTGGTAAACGAATCCCAGCTAAGCTGTTGTTCAATCTAACGACGTGATCTTCTAATCTAAACAAGCGTCCGGCATAGACTGGAATCACTTCATAAACGCCATCACCAAACAAAAAACCACGATCAAGAACCGAAACTTTCGCTTCGGACAATGGCAAATATTCGCCATTTAAATACACTTTGTCAGACATTATTTCTCCAATAAACCCATTGCGGCATCATATAAACGGCGGAATAAGCCACCTTGAGCGATAGCATCCATAGCAACTAAAGGCTTGCTGGCTATGGTTTCGCCTTCTAATGTCACCACTAAATTACCGACAGCGTCGCCTTTATTAAGTGGGGCTAAGATAGCTTTATCCAACTGGGTTTCGGCTTTTAATTCACTAAAATGTTTGCGCGGCGCGGTAACGTAAACATCTTCGGCTAGACCGACTTGTAATTTTGAAGTTTCGCCTTTTCTGACTTTGGCTTCTGTTAAGGCTTTACCGCCTTCATATAAACGATGGGTTTCAAAAAATCGGAAGCCGTAATTGAGCAATGATTGGCTTTCGTTAGCACGGGCATTTGTAGAAGCAGTCCCCATAACCACCGAGATTAAACGCATATCTTCACGTTTTGCCGATGCCACCATGCAATAACCAGCATCATCGGTAAAACCGGTTTTAATGCCATCAACTGACGGATCGCGCCATAATAATTGGTTACGATTTTGTTGAGTAATACCGTTGTAAGTGAATTCTTTTTGCGAATCCCAACGGTAGTATTCTGGAAATTCTTTGATTAAAGCTTGTGCCAATGTCGCCAAGTCTCTGGCACTTGAATAATGATTTTCGGTAGGCAAGCCCATGCTGTTTTCAAAATGTGTATTGGTCATACCTAAACGAGCGGCTTGTTCGTTCATCATGGTGGCAAAGGTTTGTTCGCTACCGGCAACGTGTTCAGCTAAATCAACACTGGCTTCATTACCCGATTGAATCACTACATCTTGTAACAAATCTTCGATAGGCACTTGTTTGTTGACTTCAACAAACATTTTCGAGCCACCGGTTTCCCAAGCATTCTGGCTAATGGTGACTTTTTCATCGAGGGTTAAATGCCCTGCTTTTAACTCTCTAAACACCACGTAGACAGTCATGATTTTGGTCAAACTGGCAGGTGCTACACGTTTATCTGAATCTTTTTCGGCTAATACACGACCGCTATTAAAATCCATTAATAAATAGCTACTGGCAGCGACACTGGGCGCGGCTGGGGTAAAAATTGGGCTTGCAGCAAAACTGGATTGAACAGTCAAAGCTAATAACAGGCCGATAAAGAAACTAACAGGTGAACGAAAAGATAGCATCATGGTTGCAAATCAAAGAATCCTAAAGGTTTTATTGTATCACCGACCGCGCTTGACTTTAAAAAAACCCACGCTATTAAACGCGTAAAAACGAATAGTTACTCAAGGCCGATAGTTTTAAGCGATATACTATGGATAATTTAGGATTTAACCGCACTTTTCATGAAATATCGCATCATCCCCGTCACCGCTTACCAACAAAACTGTAGCCTGCTGATTTGCCAACAAACTAACAAAGCCGCTTTAATCGATCCCGGTGGCGATATCGACGTGTTATTAGCCGCAGTCAAACAGGAAGGCGTTGAGCTGGAATCGATTTTAGTCACCCACGGTCATTTAGATCACGTTGGCGGCGTTGCTGAATTGGCAGAAAAACTCGCTTTACCGATTATCGGCCCGCAACAAGCCGATGATTTTTGGATACAAAACCTGCCCGAACAAGTCCGCGTGTTTGGCTTTCCACACAGCGACAGCTTTACCCCAACTCGCTGGTTAAACGATGGCGATACCGTTAAGGTTGGCGAGGAAGTATTGCAAGTGATTCATTGCCCGGGCCACACACCCGGTCATGTGGTTTATTTCAGCGAAACAGCAAGAGTGGCTTGGGTTGGTGATGTGTTATTTAAAGGTTCGATTGGCCGTACGGATTTCCCTAAAGGCGATCATCAAACCTTAATCAACTCAATCAAAAACAAACTATGGCCTTTAGGCGCTGACGTTGCTTTTGTGCCAGGACACGGGGCGATGTCTACTTTTGGCGAAGAAATGCTTAATAATCCTTACGTTGGCAACCGCTAACTTTTTAGCTGAGATAAATCCTTGCCAAACAACAGCTTCCTGTTTAACCAAGCCCCACGCTGGCATCAGCACGACTTTGGTTTACAACGTCAACTAACAGCCGAGCTTCAATCTTGGCTACAAGAAACCGGTTCCTTAACCAAACGCTTACGGGCAATTCACGGTAAAGATTTTGCAGTATCGGTATTGTTTCAAGGCTGGCGACGGGCGTTTATTGATGAATCGCGATTACTTGAGCAACCCGCCAGTAATTACCAGTTAGTGCGGGAAGTCATGCTGCATAACAATCACCAGCCGCTAATTTTAGCTCGTACCATTATGCCGCAGGCAACGATTGAAATTGCCCAACGTAAACTGTCGCATTTAGGCAGCCGTCCATTAGGCGAAGTGATTTTTGCTTATCGTGATTTGGAGCTACGAAAAAGACAATTCAGTCGTGTCGAGCCAGCGATTTGGGCTAAGCAACAACAAGCCAATAACCGGATTGAAACAGCAACTTGGGGACGGCGAACTGTGTATGCGATACACAATCAACCTTTGTTGGTAGCGGAATTCTTTTTGCCAGCGGCGTTAAATTAAGCCGCCTCACTAAACCGGTATTCGGTTTTTAGGCAATGATCCAACCATTTTTGTAGAAAGTAATTCAGCCGCCATTTATAAGTCTGAATTTCCACCACCCGCCCTGGGTTTTGATAAACGCGACTGACATCCGGCCTATCATTATCCCGAATCACTTCCGCCAATTGCGCGTCTAAATAGATGCGAATTTTCACCGCTGGCAGCATCAATTCAGATAATGGATTATCAAAACAATGGCTTAATTCAATAGTTAAGGTGTAAGGATTACGCTCCAAAACCGCTAAATGCAAAGCCGGTTTAGTGTCATTAGCCCCTATCGCCGCTTGTTGAAATGTCGCTAAATCAGGAATTAACCGAAACAGTTTTTGATAATTCGATTCGCAGATTTTTTCCAGACACAAAGAGGTATTGATCGGCTCGACCAAATGCACGTTTAGTCCTCACGATAACAGGCATTGGCACTGGCGGTTTCCCATAACACCACTTGATCAACATCAAAGCCTTGTTGCTTAACGTATTGATAAATCATTTTACTCAACACTTCGGCAGTGGGATGCTCATCAATCGCTAAAAAGCGTTCGTTATTGGCTTGTAAGGCGGGAATAATAGGATCGTCTTTGTGGACTAAGAAATTATGATCCAAAACTTTGTTAATAAAGCTTTCCACACAATCTTTGACATCAGAAAAATCACAAACCATTGCTTGGTCGTTAAGCTCTTGGCTTTTAATACTGATACTAGCTTTGACGCTATGACCATGTAAATGCCGGCATTTGCCAGTGTGATTCATTAAACGATGGCCGTAGCAAAAATAAATTTCTTTGGTAATGATGTACATAATTTATAAAATTGATAATCCAAAAGCGATTCTATCAGTTAGTTTTCCAACAATCGGCGATATTTAAGGATTTGACGGCTTGAGCAAACACGACTAACTTCGCTACTCCCAAAGTTAGAGGCTACCATGAAAATCACTATTAATGATATCAACACCATTAAAACTGAAATGCGTGAAATACGCCTAGAAATTAATGGCGAAATGAAGCTAATTCGCTGGATGGTTGGTTTATCTTTGGCAATATCAACAGGCATTATGGCTATGCTTTTCAAACTATTCTTCGCATTGCCACATTAAGCAACTAATTACCCTTAATACTTTTAATAACAGCGGCAATTTTATAGCTGTCATCCGCTTGTTTAACGCTACGCATCACTTCAACAAAAGCTATCATTGGTGGTGCGACGCTTGACAATGGCAATATCTGAATTTCCAAGGCCAAGCCTTCATCAAAACTTTGACTAGCTAAAAACCCCAACCCACTCCCACTCAAAGTAACGCAGGTGCCGAACTGAAATTCTCCGGCAGCAGCGCGACGAAACTGAATATCACAATTCGGTTTTAAACGACTGGAATTGCGTCTTTCATCCAAATTTTCCACGTCGGCTGCTCCCAAGATTGATTTAAGCCACTTGCTCGGCTTTGGCTTGATAGCTATCGATTTGATTGAAGTTCAAATAACGATAGGTATCAGCACTGCTTTGCTCTATCACCTCAGCATATTGCATATACTCGGCAACAGTGGGGATTTTACCCAGCAATGAACAAACTGCCGCCAATTCTGCCGACGATAAATAAACATTAGCACCGTTACCCAAACGGTTCGGGAAATTACGGGTTGAGGTTGAAACCACTGTCGAACCTTCGGCCACCCGTGCTTGGTTACCCATACATAATGAACAGCCTGGCATTTCAGTTCG
>CAIZCB010000074.1 GCA_903931355.1 uncultured Pseudomonadota bacterium | reverse complement strand
TTTATTGGCTGCCGCGCAAGAGATTGAAAAGCTTTACATTTTGCATGGTGCAAGCCGCATCAGCAAAGCGATGATTGAGGATCAAGTCGCCGATAGTTCTCGGTTTGATGTGTTTAAACTCACTGATGCTTTGTTGCAAGGCAAATTGAATCGAGCGGTGAAAATTCTCCATGGTTTAAAAGCGGAAGGTATCGCTGCCCCAGTGGTACTTTGGGCGATGAGTCGCGAGGCGAGGGCTTTAATCAATATCGGCCAAGCTTTAAAGCAGGGTGGTCATCAAGAAGCGGTTTACAAAAAACATCAAATCTTCGAGCAGCGTAAGCCTTTGATACATGAGGCTTTAAAACGACTCAAAGCCGCTGATCTGCAAGCAATTCTGCGTTTATGTGCCACTACCGATCAGCAAATTAAAGGTCAATTAGCGGGGGACAGCTGGGAAAGTTTGTTCAACTTGTGTTGCTTGTTTACCAATACCCCGATGCTAAGCAAACTTTGAACAGAAGTGACATTGGATTGCTAAAGTTGATAAAATTACTAGGTTATTATTTTTGAATGGAAAATGAGTATGAGCGTAATTGAAAGAATTGAAAATCAGCTAAACAACAATGCGGTAGTGTTGTATATGAAAGGCACTCCTGATTTTCCACAATGCGGTTTTTCTAGTCGCGCCGTTCAGTTATTACAAGATTGTGATGCTGATTTTTTTGCGGTGAATATTTTTGAAGATCCAGAACTGCGCGAAGCATTAAAAGAATATTCTAACTGGCCAACCTATCCGCAGTTGTATGTCAAAGGCGAATTGATTGGCGGTTGTGACATCATTGTTGATTTATACAATAAAGGCGAATTGCAAACTTTGGTTGCTAAGGCTTAATTGATTTACTCAAACTCTGGGCAGCTGGCAAACAGCGAGTTGCTCAGATTTTGATCTTCGATTTCCATAAATCGTTTCCAGCGATTCATGATCATACAAAACAGTTTTGCGGTTTGTTCGGCATCGTACAGCGCAGAATGAGCACGACTGTTATCCCACTCTAAACCCGCCGCTTCGGCAATTTTAGCCAACACGGTTTGACCATAAGCCATACCGCCTAAAGTCGCGGTATCAAAGCTGCTGAACGGGTGAAATGGGCTGCGTTTATATTGGGTTCTATCAATTGCAGCATTGAGAAAGCTAATATCAAAAGCCGGATTGTGGCCGACTAAAATCGCTCGCTTGCATTCGTTACGTTTTACCGCAGCCTTAATCGGCGTAAACAGTTTATTGAGTGCCTCTTTTTCATCAATCGACATCCGAAATGGATGATAAGGATCAATGCCGGTAAACTTTAAAGCCGCATCATCCAGTTCTGAGTTTTTAAAGGGGATGATGTTGCAATTATGTTTTTCGGTAATGTGCAACCAGCCTTGTTCGTCAGCTTCGACGATAATCGCAGCGATTTCTAGTAGCGGGTTTTTTTTAGGATTAAAGCCAGCGGTTTCTATATCAATAATGACGGGCAAATAGCCCCGAAAGCGGTTGCCTAGCGGGTTTGGACAGGTTTCCATGAATGTGGGGTTGGGTTTAAAATTCAGTTGCGTGCTATGTTACGCGAGTTTGTGACAGGTTAAAAACTATAAAAGCTAAGTAGGAGGTTATTCTATGAACAACAGTTATACAGCAAAGTTAGTTTCTCTCGGCTTGTTAACCTTATTAAGTGGTTGTGCTACAACCCAAGTCCATGATTCTAAAGATCCTTTTGAACATTGGAATAGAAAAGTCCAATCATTCAATGATCATGTTGATGATTATGTGATGAAGCCTGTGGCTAAAGGTTATAACTGGGTGATGCCGAGTTTCGCTAATCAAGGTGTCAGTAATTTTTTCAGTAACCTTGATGATATTGGCGTCTCTGCCAACGATTTATTCCAAGGTAAATTAGCGCAATCCGGTTCTGATAGTGCGCGGTTTTTAGTCAATACCACGGTTGGCGTGGCGGGTTTAGTGGATGTTGGCACTATGATCGACTTGCCAAAACACAATGAAGATTTTGACCAAACCTTAGGTTATTGGGGGGTATCAACCGGCCCTTATATCGTTCTGCCATTTTTCGGCCCTAGCTCACCACGCGGTATTACTGGATTATTAGGCGATGCAGCACTTAATCCAATCAGTTATACCGGTCTTTATTTCGGCAGCAATTATGTTGCAACTGCTGTTTCTGGTGGTCTGGGTACGGTTAAAGCGATTGATGTTCGCTCAGATAATTTAGCGACTGAAAAAGTCGCCAGCGAAGCCGCGGTTGATCGTTATGACTTCTTCAAAAATGCTTACTTCTTAAGACGTAATTATTTGGTCGAAGACGGTAATGTGCCAGACGAAGATGTTTTAAAGTATGAAGATCAAGAGGGCAAAGGCTTAGGCCCTGTCAGTCCTTACTAAAGCTTGAATCATGCCGCTAAGCCTTGATGACTTAGCGGCATCATGGTTTAGCGACTCAATTTTGTGCCAATGAATTGCGCTTCCGCTGTCAGCAATTGGGCTGGCAAAATTTGATTTTCCAACACCGTATCAGCCGCTACATCACAGGCGACTCTTAAATAATTCGGCGTATAGCCAAAATAACGCACCAAACCGTTATCTAGGTTTTCAGTGTGACCTTCCCATAAAACTTCGGCTTGGTTATCCAAGTTTTCAGTAATGAAGGCTTGTTTCAAGCTTTCCGCCAAATCATGCAATTGCTTGCTGCGTTGTTTTTTCAGTTCGGCACTGATTTGATCAGCTAAGCCAGCAGCTTTAGTGCCTTCGCGCGGTGAATAGCTGAAAATATGGATGTGACCAAAACCGATGCGTTTTATATAGTCAAAACTGTCTTGCCATTCCTGTTCGGTTTCGCCAGGAAAGCCGACGATAATATCGGTGGTGATATTAAAGTTTGGAATCGTCGCTCTAGCTTCGGCAACCATCAGCGCAAATTCTTCGGTTTTACAACGTCTAGCCATACGCCGTAACACGCTATCGCTGCCGCTTTGTAGCGGTAAATGCAGATGTGGCATTAAGCGCGGATTCTTAAATAGCTCAAAAAAACCTGCCGGTAATTCCCAAGGTTCGAGAGAACCTAAGCGCAAGCGAGGGATTTGGGTTTTAGCCAAGATTTCGCTGATTAAAGTCACCAAATTGCTATCAATATCACTGCCGTAACCGCCTAAATGCACGCCGGTGATGATGACTTCATTAATGCCTTGGTTGTGCAGATTATTGATTTCCTCAATCACCGCCTCAATCGGACGACTGCTTTCCTCGCCACGCGCGACGGTGACAATGCAAAAAGTACAACGATAACGGCAACCATCTTGCACTTTTACAAACGCCCGTTGCCGACCACGGCTAAACAAAGACACTTCGCCCGGTTCGGTAGACATCGCCGGCATACTGTCTAAATTCAGTTCAGCCAAGGTTTTTTCGACCAGCTGATTCTTGTCTTTATTGCTGACAATCAAATCCACGCCCATCAACTGCGCGGCTTCATCTTCATTCAGCGTGGCGTAACAACCGCTGACCACTAATTTAGCTTGTGGATTATCGCGATGAATCCGGCGAATCAATTGCTTGGATTTTTTCACCGCATCTTGAGTGACGGCGCAAGAATTGATAATCACCAATTGCGCTTCATCAACGCGACGAGTGATGCCGTGACCTGCACGTTGAAAAGCCTGTGCCCAAGTTTCAAGCTCGGCTTCGTTCAGGCGGCAGCCCAAGGTTTTTAGGTGTATTTGCATAGTTGGTAAATATAAGTACAGGCTGTTAAGGTGTTTGTTAAGATTTTATCATCTAGGCTTGGTTTATATCGTTCAATATAGGCAAACGGTTAAAAATCTTAGTCTGTAACCCCCGTCCGATTGCCTGCTTAAGGCATAAGGTTTGTCGATAATGCCTGATTGTTTAGCTAGTCAATGCTTTTGTTAGTTAATTAGGTTTAATATATTGTGGTGACTAAATATGGTTTTTATGACTAATGTTTCTGAGCGTGCATTAAATATTATCGCTATAGCTGATAAAGATAGAGACCAAGGGCGTTGGCAAAAAGCGCTTGAGAATTATAAGGCTATTAGAGAGAGTTCGATTAATTCGGCATTGATTAATCATAATATTGGTCTTTGTTATTTTGGCTTAGGGGAATTGTTGCCAGCAATAAAAGCCTGCTCCGAGGCATTGCTAATTAATCCTCAACTTTGGCAAGCAGATATTGTGATTGCCAAGTCTCATCGCTTGTTAGGCAATTTTTATGAAGCCGAAAAATATTTTCAAAAGGTGGTTTTGGTTGAACCCGCTAATGGTGAGGCTTTATTGGGGTTGGCTGATTTAATTATGAATGAGTTTGGTGATCCCATTAAAGCGAAGGCTATCGTCTCTCCGCTACTATTGAGCGCCAGTTATGCAAAGGATGCTAGCTTAACTTTGTTAATGGCTAGTCTTTATGACAGAGACGAAACAGCTGTTAGTCTTACGCAAAATGTTATTGAGTTTTCTCAGAAATTTTTACAGATAAATGATTTTAAGTTGTTGAATAGTGACAACAATATTAGAAACAATAAGCGCCCTAGAATAGGTTTGATCTCGCCTCTATTTTGTGCTTCGGCTGTTTTTTTCTTAACGATTAATTTTTATAGACGTTTAGCAGAGAAATATGACTTGGTGATTTTTAATAGAGGACTGAGAAACGATTGGGCAACTGAGGAGTTTAGAAAAATCGCTGGGAGTTGGCATGATATTTTTAATATGAATGCAATTGATATTGCAAATACCATTCAGCAGGAAAATATAGATATACTTTATGATCTTGGGGGCTGGATGGATCCGGTCGGATTGCAGGCATTATCACTTAAGCCTGCTCGAAAGCAATATAAGTGGGTTGGAGGGCAGAGCATAACAACCGGTTTAAACTGTTTTGACGGTTGGATTGGTGATGCTTGGCAGTCACCTGGTTATTTGAAAAAACTTTATACAGAGCCGTTAATT
>CAIZCB010000073.1 GCA_903931355.1 uncultured Pseudomonadota bacterium | reverse complement strand
TCATCGGCTGCTACTGTTCCCAATCTCCCTTCAAGCAATGGCTCTAGCTTAAATGAATACTGCCTTTTATGATCACCTTGATGCAGACATAAAAACGATTTTGTTAGCGCAAATTCGCAATCTTTGGACTCATCACTCCACCTCGCTTGAAGGCAACAGCCTAACCCTCGGTGAAACCGATTTTATCCTGCAAGAAGGACTTACGATTCAAGGTAAGCCACTCAAAGATCACAACGAAATTTATGGTCACGCCAAAGCCATTGAACGGATTTACCAATTATTAAACACCACCAAACCCATCGACAAACAAGACCTATTTCATTTACATCAAACGGTTTTAACTGAACGCATCATCGACATTGATCAACCGGTTCGGCAATGGAAAACCCAAAGTAATTTCACCACCTACGTTAACCACAATAACCAACAAATCTGGCGCGAATATCCAGCACCTCGCCATATCGAACATCTAATGGCGCAATGGTTGGGTAGATTGAATGTTTTTTTCAGCACCGTAGTTGACCAACCATCAGCCGCCAATGCGTATGCCGATTTACATATAAGTTTCGTCACAATCCACCCGTTTTTTGACGGCAATGGCCGAATGGCGCGATTACTGGCTAATTTGCCAGTTTTAAATGCCGGACTGCCACCAATTGTGGTTCCCCAACAAGACCGCTTTCAATACAAACGCTGTTTGTCGGATTATCAAAATACTGTGGACGATTTGCCAGCGTTAGAGGACTTAGCGCAGTTACCGGATAATCAACAAAAACAGCAGTTTGTTGAGTTATGCCAAGGCTATTGGGCGGAAACTGTTCAATTGTTGGAAGCGGCTAATGTGATGCAGGGGAGGCGAGCACTACCACTTAGTTAGTTGCAAAACTCAGTTTCTATGAGGAGAATTTTCAATTTCTAATAGCTATTTAATAACGTGTCAGCTCTGTCTACGATGTAGAATAAAAACAACTTGATCAAGATCAATTGTGTATACACCAATATTCAATCCAAAGACAGATATATCAAAATCTGATTGCAGAACTTATCATAATGGTAAATAATAAAAATCCGTACTTTCAGGTTTTGCCTAACCTTACGTCTCCTCCAGATATAAATGACGTAAATAAAAGTGATCGTAAAATTAGTGACGAACCGCTTTGGGACTTGCAGAAAATAGTAGCGATTGCTTCTCAAAATGCAGCCAACAATATCACCATCAGGATGGTTACAGACAAAGCAGAGAGAGACTATCAAAACTTACTAGAGAATGGCTTCGACTTGCTTGAGGTATTATCTAAGCTTGCTGGCAAAGTGAACTTCAAAGGCGCATGGTGGTGTAAAACAAGTCCAGCTAAGGGACGCGATGGAAAACCTCGTGGTACTGGAAGGTGGATACCTTGCGATGCTTACACAATCACTATAGATTTTGAACACCCCAAAACGCTGTATTGTGGAAAAGCCGAATATTATCTAAAGATGAGCATGAGTCCCCAAGGATCTGTAGTTTTTTTTGTATCACTTCACGTTTAAATGAACCGAGAGATGACCATGAGTGCCAATTGCCCAGTTTGCTGTGAAGGTCACATTGTGTCCGATACCTGGCTAGATGAATTCGAATATAAATGCGTCACTCTGAACGCTTTTCACACTGAGGAGTTCTGTAATGTTTGCGGTACATTACTGCAATCTCCCGAGACCATCCGAGCAAATGTAAGAAATAAGCAACGCGCAAAAAATGCTCATGATGGACTTCTAACTGGCGACAAAATTCGTCAGTTTAGAGACTCATTTGATATTACCCAAAAGTTAGCAGCGCTTTTATTTGGCGGCGGAGAAGCGGCATTCGCAAAATATGAAGCTGATGAAATCGCTCATAACAAATCCATGGATAGACTCCTACGGCTATGCATTGCTGAACCCAAAAACATATCGTTAATAGCCAAAGAAATCGGCATTTCGCTCCCTCATGAGACAATTAAGCGAATCAATGCAGCGGAAAACAAAATATTATATTTGGCAACGATAACAAAAGCCTTTGCTGCATTTAAAGAGTCCGAATCAGACTGGTACTCCAATCCAGCTCAATCAGCTAACGATAATACATTTGAGGCCTTCATGGCTAAGCCTCCCCAGAACCACCTAATATCCGCTGATTGGGCGCTAAAATCGGAACTCATTGCATGAAACCAAGCGATCTTAGACTACTTAATCTAACATTTCTTTGTATCAAAATTGAGGTTGACCCCGCTTACGAAGGAAATGCATCTGAATTTGACTTCGATGGCGCTCTCATTCACTGGGGACTTAGACATGGACGCCAAAGTGATGATGGACTAAATTGGTGGGTTGGTGTCGAGTTCGCTACCAGAAGTGAAGAAAAAAAACGCTGCCCTTATAACATCGAAGTTAAAGCCATCGGGCTTTTTAATGTGAACGAAGCTTTTCCACAAGAAAAGCTTGAGAGATTTGTTTTTGAAAATGGTGCCGCGCTTGTTTATGGTGCTATACGCGAAATGGTGACCATGACGACTGCAAGATCAGCTTTTGGTGCAATCATGCTTCCAACTGCTAGTTTTTTTGGATCATTCGAAGAACATCAAAAAAATACTCAAGAACAAGAAATTAGCGAACCCCAATCAAATTGACGGACATATTTTCAAAACCTCATAATTTCAATAAGCTCTTGAGTCGGTAGAACCTTTACCTAGGGTTTTGGTTCATGGCAGCGCCTCAGTCGCCGTAAGACTGGGGCATATCTCCTCACTATTTAGCTTGCTTTGAGTTTACAAAAAACTATTTATTTTTTATCTCGATACTAATTTTTTACGGTGACTTGAGCATTCATCAGCACGGATAGAAGCCAGAGGTAGGCCCGAATAAGCTTAGCGTTTCGGGCAGAAAGCTTATTAAACCGTGAAAGCCTTCGCCGGAAACGCTACGCTTATTCCAGCCTACCAATCACTACCATTAAATTAAGCGGCTTGCTGTGCCCAGCAAACGACAATTCTATTAATGAAACCTTCCCGTTTCTTAACTTAATGGCAATGTTCGCTGTCAGTTGAAGCTAGTGCGTTCAATGTTGAGTAAAAAACAAACCGCGCTAATTGGCTTCACCCTGTTCATCAGCACATTCACCTATCATTTTAAAAATTATCTTACGGTAACTTGGCCGTTCATCAGCATGGGGAGAAGCCAGTCGCGTAGTTTGACGAGTAGCTGATTTTCTATACTATTTTTTGCTATTTGATTGTTCATTGGAATTGCAAATTCGCCAAAATCATCAATTAAAAAATCTTTTGGTATTGCGTAGTCGAGAATCCTTATATCACTGGGATAAACATGAGGCTGCGCCGAACCAGTGGCTTGGTTCAATATATGGTTTTGAATAAAGCTTAGATGATGAAGTAATAACAATGTTTCCGTGTCTGTTGCACCTCTAACGGTAATGCAATCCGATGCAAAAATTGGTTCTCTCCAAAAGTTAATGAATCCTGCATTAGCACCTGAACCGCTAATGGTTATAGTGTTTTTAGCACGATTAAAGTCAGCATGCGTATATGAAAAATCTACTCCCGCTGCTACGACTTTAAAATCTCCTTCTTTTGTATCTTTGGCAGTAATTAAGTCGCCTTTTAATACATCAGCATAATCACCAACTTTTTTGACAACCCACCCCTCCGGTATTTCCCGTTTCAATTCAGCGTTATAAACCATCTTCCCGCCAGATGTTTTATAGGGTTTGCCGTTGGTATCAGGGAAATCAAATTGCACAAACCAGTAGTCGTATAAAGTTTTCGCCATTGCTTCCAGCTCGGCGTTGATACGGTTGTTGAGTTCGATTTTTTTGTCTAATAAATTCAATATTTGAATAATTTTTCGCTGCTCTTCTACCGGAGGTAATGGTACTTTTATTGCATAAATTCGCTCTGGCGAAGTATGCTTGACCTTTGATCCTGATGAAGTAAGACGAATTTGCTCTCTAACAGTACTTGTTTTGAACAAGTGATAAATGTAATCCTTTAAAGCCTCATTTTCGTCTACCGTAATCAAACCAAGACGTTGATTATGAAGATACACACTTGATTCAGGAACAATAGCGCAGCTACCCAATAGCCCAGCAGCTTGTTCTGTCATCGCAACAATTAAGTCGCCTTTTTCATGTAGATAATCGTCTGGGATTTCGCCTGTATAAAATTTTTCCTTTCCAAATTGGCGTTTGAATCCACCTTCTTCGTGAAAATTACCTGGGGTGAGAACTATGTAATCACCAATATCAGAGAAAAACTCGCTTTTAAACGGATAGCCATGTTTAACATTAATACGAGATTTAAGAGACTTCACGGGCCATTTACTCATACTTCAACCCCGCCAACTGCTTCTTAATCTCAACCTCCAACTCCCGCGACTGCCCAAACAAACTATCCAGATTGTCATTAAACGCCTGCATTTTCTCAGCAAACTGTTCCGGCGTTATATCGATATATTCAATTTTCACATCGAAATACTGCCCCGCACTCAGCGAGTAGTTTTTAGCGGCGATTTCGTCATAGCTGACAACCACGGAAAAATCGTCTTGCGCTTGCTTGCCGTTGAATACATCGATGATGGCTTGCTCTTCTTCTGGGCTGAGCACGGTTTTTTGGTTTTTGCCTTCTTTAACTTTCTGCCCCAGATTGGATGCGTCAATCAGCACAACCCGGTCTTTATTGGCGGCATCGATAAACAGAATCGACACATTGGTACCGGTGGTGGCGAAGATATTGCTGGGCATAGACACCACACCAGCCAACATTTTGCGTTCGACTAGATGTTGACGGATGCCTTTGTCGATGCCGGATTGTGCGGTGATAAATCCAGTCGGCACCACCACGGCTGCTTTGCCGCTGGGATTTAGCGAGTAGATGATGTGTTGCAAGAACAATTGGTAAATTTCCATCTTGTCGGTGGCCTTGGCTTTGACCTTGGGGATACCGGCAAAAAAGCGTTGTTGATTGGCTGTGGTGTCTAGCTCGTCGCGGTAGTCGCTGAAATCGAGCTTAAACGGCGGATTGGAAACGATGTAATCGAAGCCTCTTAATTCGCTACCGTCCTTATGATACGGGTGGAGCAGGGTGTTGCCTTGAATCACATGCGGAATCGAATGCACCAGATTATTTAAGATCAAGTTCAGACGCAGCAGATTAGAGGATTTTTGGGAAATATCCTGTGTGTAAATACTGCAACGGTTTTCGCCGATGGCGTGGGCGACATTCATCAACAAGGTGCCGGAACCGGCAGACGGATCGTAACAACTGACGTTTTTGATTTGGCCTTGCTGGGCTTTGGGCACCAAAATTTCTGCCATGATCCGCGCTACCGCATGGGGCGTGAAGTATTCGGCATATTTGCCGCCGCTGTTGCTGTTGTAGTCTTTGATCAGGTATTCGAAGATGGTGGCGTAGAAGTCGAATTTTTGGGTAAAGATGCGCTCGAAACTGAATTCGACCAGTTTGTTGATAATGGCGCGGCAGAAGTTGTCGCGTTTGGAGTCGTCGGCGATATAGTGGCTGAGTCGGTCGAATAGCACGACTTTGGTGCCGCCGTCGGTTTTGACCGCGAATACGTCATTGTTGCTGATGGCGATGTCGATCAAGGTGTCGTCAAACAGCTTGGCGAAATCCGGCGCGTTTTGTTGGCTGAACAGGTAATTGATGAAATGGCTGGGTTTCAAACGTGCGGTATCTGGCCCCATTTGCAATTGCAGCATTTCCAGCTCATCTTCGCTCAAGGCAGTCAGCGCTTGTTCCCAATTGCCTGCATTAGCGATGGATTGGTCAATTTTCTTGGCTTCGTAAGCGAATTTGTCGTTTAAAAATTTGTAGAGAAAAGTCTGGGTGATGATTTTGAATTCGTTGCCGTCATTACCCAAGCCGTAATTGGCGCAAATGCTTTTCAGGCTGTCGATCAGGGCTTTGGTTTTTTGTTGAAATTCCTGCTCTACCAATTTCTTGCTCCGGTGTTAAATTCTTTTAGGTATTCGGCGACGACTAGGTGGTTGATGTAACGCGAGGCGTCGGGGTTGAGTTTGATTTGTTGCTGTTTCATGAAGCGGTTGATGACAATCGGCATCATGGTGCGCTCGAAATAGCTTTCGTTGTCGAGTATTTGGGTATTTTGCAAAACCTGTTGGTCAGCGTCCTGTTTGATGCCGGTCAAGGCTTCGAAGATTTTGCGCTCTGAATCGCCGAGGCCGCCCGATTCCAACAAGCGTTTGTGGATGCGGGTGTATTTGCTATCGCCTTGGTATTTTTGCCGCAGTTGTTGGTTCTGGCGATTAAGTTCTTTGATGCGCTCATGGATTTTGTTGAGTGCATCAATATTGGCGGTCATTTCGTCTTGAGTGACTTCGGAAAGATTCTTTTTCTTGAACAGCCGTTCTAATTCTTCCTTTAAGGTGACAAATTTGGGGTCTTGCTGGTCGAAGTTGCTGGCCAGCGCTTCGCGGGTGCGGCGTAGGGTGTTTTTTAGTTTATCGGCTAGTACCAGTTCTTCTTCGCTGATTTTGACGAATTTGAAAATCACATCTTCCAGCGCGACGTTAAGCAAGTTGGCGTTATCGCTGCCTTGCTCAATGCTGTCTTTGAGATTGAGTAAATCGAGGTGATTGCTGGTTTCTCGGTAGAGTAGATTAAGTTTTTGAAAATCCAGCTGTTCCAAAAAGCTGTATTCACCTTGCAAGCGGATCAGGTTGTATAAACTTTTGGCATCGGCCAACGCTTTTCTGAGTGCTAATAGCGTTTCTCGGTCTTGTATTTCACTAATCTGTTGCGAAAAGTGTTCGGCATTTTCAATATCGAATCGAAACAATACATCCTTGATGTGTTCAATCTCGGCGGTAATTTCTTGTTGCGATTTGAACAGCTGGGAATAATGCTCCATCTCGTCGCCAAGCTCGGCTTGCAGTTCGTCGAAATAGGCTTTGTTGGTGTCATCAAACTCTTGGCGTATGTCGGCAAAATCCACCACATAGCCATAGCGAAAATCTTTGTAGGTGCGGTTAACCCGTGTCAAGGCTTGCAGCAGGTTGTGTTTACGAATCACGCGGCCTAGGTATAGTTTCTTCAGGCGCTTGGCATCAAAACCAGTAAGCAGCATGTTGTAAACGAACAGGAAGTCGATTTTGCCGGCCTTAAACGCTTCCACCCAATCCTTACGATCTTCTTTACTGCCAACATCATGCAGAATCAGTGCGGCTGAGCTGACTTTATTGTCTTGTATGCGTTTAATTCGATAGTGGCTAGAAGGTGAGGCGATTTGTTGTAAGGGTTGAAAGTTAGCGTCGTTAGCGGCTTGATCCTGTGCAGGAATTGAGGCTTGTGCGTATTTAGCATTGAATAGCTCGAACAGTTGTCTAGCCTGTTCTGCGCTATCGCATATCACCATGCCGCCAATGCTGGCATCGTTCAAAGCACCACGACTTTTTTCGAAATCGGTGACGATGTAATCCAGCATCGGTTCGACAAAAGCGGGATGAGCGTAGACTAGTTTTTTGTCGATGTCGCCTTGTAATACTTCGGCTTCGGCAAGCGCTTGTTGCAGGGCGATTTTGTAATTGGTGGCTATTTCTTCGCGAATCAGTCGCAAGGTGTAGCCGTCGGCAATCGAGGCGTTGTAGTAATACTTGTGGATATAGCCACCGAACAAGGCACGTGAGTTGTAATCATCACCCAGCAATGGCGTACCGGTCAGACCGATTTTAATCGCCTGACGGTCGGATTGGTCGAGATTGGCGAGAAAACTGCCTTTGGGGTTGTAGCTGCGGTGTACTTCGTCGAGAAAATAAACGCGCTGAATGGCAACGTCGTAATCTTTGGTGGAAACCACATTAGGATCGTCTTTGAATTTTTGAATGTTGACGACGGTGATTTCTGGCTTACCGGAATGGTTGTGGATGACTTGGGTGGCTTTGATGTCGCGGCTGAAAGCTTCACGCGAGTCGATGGTATGAACAATCAAACCACGACTGGTGAATTCGCGATGCGCTTGGGTCAGTAGATCGATACGGTCAACGATGAAATAGAATTTGGCGACAATCTGCCGCTGTTGAAAATAATCGGTCAAAAAGCGGACGTTGTAATAGGCCAATGCGGTTTTACCGCTGCCTTGGGTGTGCCAAATAATGCCTTTCTTCACACCGTCATTGAGTTTTGCTTCGATAGCTTTAGTCGCGAATATCTGCGGGTAACGCATGATGTGCTTTTGCAAGCCTTCGGTTTCGTGAACATAGGTCAAGGCGTAGCGTAATACAAACGCTAGTCGCTCTCGGCTTAGTAACGAGCTGCAAATGCGATTGGTCGGACGATTAGGGTCTTTGTTGGTGATGAACTCTGGATTGCTGCTGATAACTTCGAGATTATTGTCTTTCAGGATATTCAGTTCCGTTGCTTCGGATACGGGCTTGAGCAATGCGGTTAAATTCAATATTTCTTGTTCGCGAAAATAATTGAATTGAGGCGTTTGATAAGACGGGCTGGCATAAAACGCGCCTTGAATCGGTTGCAGATCGTCATCGTCGTACTCCATGTTATTGGAGAAAATCATCAATTGGGTGACATTGACGAAACGCTTGAATTTAGGATTTTGGAAGCGTTTATTGATGCGGTCACGTTCCGCTAGTATGCCTTCGCGGTTGTTGGGCTTTTTGACTTCAATAAATACCAACGGCATTCCGTTGATAAGCAAGGTGATGTCGGGGCGAAATTCTTCATCACCGTTTTGGTAGGTGAGTTCGGTAACGACGTTGAAACTATTGTTGTTGAAGTTTTCAAAGTCGATCAGCTTGATGCCTGAGCGATCTGTGATTTTGCTGTAAAAGGCTAGTCCAAGATCGTCATTGTCTAAGGTCAGTTTTACATCTGCCAACAAGCGATTGATGTCGGCTTCAGCCAAATCGGGGTTGAGCTTGCTGATTGCGTTTCGGAACAGTGCCGGAAAGAGGTTGGATTCCAAATCCCATTGCTGATCTTTCAGCGATAAGTATTGGTAGCCAAGGCGAACCAAATGCAGGATGGTTGGAATCTTGACTCGCGTATCTTCGGTGAACTTCATGCAATCTTTATGGGATGGTTAAGCTTGTTAATCAGCAACGCAAATTGAGGTGTGGTCCGCGTGATTAGCGGACCACTTTTCAAACAGGTTTAACTAAACATCCAAATTCGCCACATCCAGCGCGTTCTTAACAATGAAATCCCGTCTTGGTTCAACCACATCGCCCATTAGGGTTGTGAAAATCTCGTCAGCGGCGATGACGTCATTGATCGTGACTTGCAACATGCGGCGGCTGTTGGAGTCTAGGGTGGTTTCCCAGAGTTGTTCTGGGTTCATTTCGCCTAGACCTTTGTAGCGTTGGATGTGTTGGCCTTTTTTGACTTCGCGCATCATCCATTCAAACGCTTGTTTGAAGTTTTCGACCGGTTGCTCGCGTTCACCGATTCGCATTAATGAATCTTTGCCAAATAGGCTGAGGGTCTTTTCGGCGTAGCGGGCGATTTTTTGGTAGTCGTTGCCGGTGAAAAAGGTGGTATGTAACACGAAGCTTTTGGTGATGCCGTGTAGACGTTTGCTGACGGTGACATCAAAGTCATCGGCAGCGTTGTATTTTAACTCGGTGGTGAAAATTGCTTTGTGGCCGCCGACGTTTAGATTGGTTTCGATTTCCGCTACCCAAGCAGCTAATTTGCTTTGATCAGATTTGATCTCGTCGTTTAGCGCTTGGATGTAGGTCATTTGCTCTAGGTACAAGTCATCGTAACGTCTGGATAGGCGTTGAATGGTGCTCATTACTTCGGCGTATTCGGTGGCGAGTTTTTCCAGACCTTGGCCTTGAATCACTGGGGTTTCAGCGTCGGTTTGTAATTGGGCTTTGTCGAGCGCCATTTGAATCAGGTATTGGTTTAGAGCGTTGTCGTCTTTGACGTAATGCTCTTGTTTACCTTTTTTGACTTTGTAGAGCGGCGGCTGGGCAATGTAGATGTGGCCGCGTTCGACTAATTCTGGCAATTGGCGGTAGAAGAAGGTCAACAGTAAGGTGCGGATGTGCGAGCCGTCGACGTCAGCATCGGTCATGATGATGATGCGGTGGTAACGCAGTTTGTCGATGTTGTATTCGTCTTTGCCAATCCCGCAGCCTAAGGCGGTGATTAAAGTGCCAACTTCTTCGGATGAAATCATTTTGTCGAAGCGGGCTTTTTCGACGTTGAGAATTTTACCTTTCAACGGCAGGATGGCTTGAGTGCGGCGATCACGGCCTTGTTTGGCCGATCCTCCCGCAGAGTCCCCTTCCACTATGAACAGTTCAGATAGGGCAGGGTCTTTTTCTTGGCAGTCGGCGAGTTTGCCTGGCAAGCCGGCAATATCGAGCGTGGTTTTGCGGCGAGTCATTTCGCGGGCTTTTCTGGCCGCTTCACGGGCTCTGGCAGCGTCGATGATTTTGCCAGCAATGGCTTTGGCGACTTGCGGTTGTTCTAACAAGAATTCTTGTAGCTTTTCGTTCATCGTCGATTCAACCAAAGGTTTGACTTCGGATGAAACTAATTTGTCTTTGGTTTGTGATGAAAACTTAGGATCAGGGACTTTGACCGATAAAACCGCGGTTAATCCTTCCCGTGCGTCGTCACCAGTGGTCGAAACCTTTTCTTTCTTACCCAAGCCATTGGTTTCGATGTATTGGTTAATGGTGCGAGTGAGAGCACCTCTAAAACCCGCCAAGTGGGTGCCGCCATCGCGTTGAGGAATGTTGTTGGTGTAGCAGAATACGTTTTCTTGGTAGGAATCGTTCCATTGCATCGCTACTTCGACGGTGACGCCTTCTTTTTCGGCTTGGAAGTGGAAGACCTTTTCAAACAGCGGGGTTTTGTTTTTGTTTAAGTGTTGAACAAAAGCGCTGATGCCGCCTTCAAACTCGAATACATCTTCTTTGCCGCTGCGTTCGTCACGCAAGGAAATACGAACACCGGAGTTTAGGAACGATAACTCGCGCAGACGCTTTGCCAGAATCTCGTAGTGAAATTCGATATTGGTGAAAATGGTTGGGCTGGGCTTGAAGTTGATAAATGTACCCGAGCCTTCTGCATCGCCAACAATCGCTAATGGCGCGACTGGTTCACCGAGGATGTATTTTTGCTGATGCAATTTGCCGTTTTTGCGAACTTTTAGGGTTAGCTCTTCGGAAAGGGCGTTTACTACCGAAACACCCACCCCGTGTAAACCGCCTGAAACCTTGTAAGCGTTGTCATCGAATTTACCACCGGCATGAAGCACAGTCATAATCACTTCGGCAGCTGAGCGGCCTTCTTCTTGGTGAATATCGACAGGGATACCACGACCATCATCGGATACCGATACCGAGCCGTTTTCATGAATCACCACATCAACGCCTTTGCAGTATCCCGCTAAAGCTTCGTCGATTGAGTTATCGACCACTTCAAACACCATGTGATGTAAACCTGATCCGTCGTCGGTATCACCGATGTACATACCGGGACGTTTTCTAACCGCATCCAGACCTTTTAGTACTGTAATGTTCGAACTATCGTATTGTTCACTCATGGTGTTTTCCATTTTTTGCTGTTGTACAACAATCTCGCGTCAGCTCTTGCTTTAAGCAAAAGGATTTATAGAAACGTGCTTGATGCATTGTTGATGTTTCACGTGAAACCTAAAGCGGTTCGATACAACCTTGTTTCACGTGGAACACTTTGTAATTCTCTATGGCGCTTAAGTCGCCAAACTCTTCTAAGCTGGTGCTAGTCATAAAAACTTGGCATCCGAGCGTATCTAGGTATTTTAGCAATTTTGACCTGTTAACAGTATCCAATTCGGCAGTTAAATCATCAATCAAAATGCAGCAGTTATTTTGCGCTTCGCGGTTTAATAAATTCACTTGCG
>CAIZCB010000072.1 GCA_903931355.1 uncultured Pseudomonadota bacterium | reverse complement strand
CCTTAAGAATACCACCCTGTTTACCCAAAAAAGTTACCGTTTTTACCCCTTTTTCTTTAGCGGCTTTAATCGCCTGTACGATGTTAGCTGAATTCCCACTAGTTGTTAATGAAACTAAAACATCCCCTTCTTTACCTAAAGCTTCCACACTTCTGGCGAAAACTTGATCATAACCAAAATCATTGGCAACACAACTCATCATCTGGCTATTAATTAATGCCGAATTTTGCCATTCAATACTTTGTAAACCACCATCCTGCCAACTAACATCCGACATCAGACAGTTGATAAATTTGATCTGCTTAAACTGGCAATTCACAAAATGCAAATGACTGAATTGACAATTAATCCACTCCATATCGGTAAATTGACAATCAACATACATTTCGTTGTCAACGGACAAATCAACACAACGTCCACTGAATTGTTGATTGCGTACTATCTTGACCGATGGATTATTTTCAACAATCGCTTTAACGGATTCCATCATGCCTGTCTCCTTGGCAAATCAACTCGCCCAGATTCCAAATTGCCATGCCAATCTGCTGAATTAGGTTGATGGATCCATGAAGCTTGGACTTTCATTAAATTACAGTTATGAACCCGACTATTTCTTAAATCAGCGTTATAAAGCAGCGATTGTTTCAAGGAACTGGATTCAAACACCGCATGGCTAAAGTTTGCGTTCATCAGCTGAGCGCCATTCAAAACCGATTTAAACCAATCCGAACCGGATGCCTGAATGCCTTGCGCATTAAATTCGGTCAAACTGCAAAAACGCATGGTTATTTGATTGGCTATCACCTTAATCATCGAGCTAGTAGACAACAAACAATTGTCAAATGTAGCGGCCACTAATTGTGTGTTTAAGGCCATCACCAAACCTTGGGTATGGCAACTTTGCCAGCTACTTTGTGATAAATCTGAATCGGTAAAACTGGCTTTATCCAATCGACAACGATTCAGTTTCATAGCCATTAGCTGAGAATCGATAACCGCTAAGCTTTCAGCAATTAAAGCCTGCCATCGCCAATTAATCGCATTCATCTTGATAAAAGTGACATCATTCCATTCGAGATTTTCACAATAACCTTCATTACCATGACTGTCCTGAACAACGATCTTTTCCCACTGGCCACCACAAGCACCGAAATTGGTCAGTGCGCAAGCTTCGATATGTAAGTCAGACCACTTGCAGTTATCCCAAAAACTACGTTCCAAATTGCTACGATTGACCGCACCTTTGACCCAAGTTAAATCAAGCCATTGCGAATCGATCAAACTGCAATCGTTAAAGGTGACATCCTCGAACTGACAATGTTGCCAATGGCTGCGATCTAATTGGCATTGCTCAAATCTAACCTGTTTCAATTGCCAATCTTTGATCGCTAACCCAGTTAAGTCTTCACCTCGAATTGTGATGTTTTCGATTAATTTCGATTCTGCAGTGATAAAGTTTTGACGCCATTCACCAGCGCTTTCAGGCTGTTGTTGTAATGTTGGCAATTGAGGGGCAACCTGATCAGCACTAAATTTTTCATACTCAGCCTTGGTTTGGCTAATTTCCAAATTTTGTTTTTCAACACGTTCACGCAATTCAGCATAACTAACTGGCGGTAAATCACGCGGTCTATCATAGACATCTTTAATCAGCTCCCATGTCCAACCGGAACTAATATCAGGTAGCAATTTAAGGTTAGCAATAGAGTCCAAATCTATCGCGTCATCATTGAATCGTTTAACAATTAATTCATTTATGACATCAATATCCAGCGCTTGATGACTATCTTTTAATGCCGCAACAACAATATCCAAATTATCATCCAGCGGATTTTCACGTTCCGCTTTGCCATGCCACCACATAACGCCGATACCTTGATCAGGTAAAAACCAAACGCTTTGTTGTGCTAAAGCTAAAGGCACCAAGTCGGCACTGCCGTGTTTTTTAATCAACACATGCACTTGCAAGCTAGGTAGCTGATTGGCAAAACCCTGCCCATCCGCACCAAAACCTTGCAAACAATAAGCCGCGCCAGTTGGCCAAATCGCATCGTTAAGCCACTGATCTGGTGCTGCTTGCTGAAAATAACGTAAATCCAAATAATCTGGCCAGCCCATGTGGGAACCGTTATTTGCTATTTCTTCTGCTGTTTCAGCAAACACGGGCATCCACTGATGCCGCTCTGACCAAGTCACATCAATAGGTTCCATACTGGACAAGGGAT
>CAIZCB010000071.1 GCA_903931355.1 uncultured Pseudomonadota bacterium | reverse complement strand
TGTGGATAACTCTGTGCATAATGTGTAGCCAAGCAACGTTAAGGCTTGATTTTATTGGGTTGAACTTAGATTGTATAAAAGTTAAGCAGAGGCGTTTAAGCCAATAAAAACAATGACTTACTTAAAGTCTTTTTATTTCAACAAGTTATTGTGTCAAGTGTTTTTTTATCTTTTTTCGAGAAAACAAAATGTGTATAAATGATTTGCTTTCGACAGTTTTATGATAAATAGTCACTATCTTTGCTAATTGGTGCCTTTGAAACCATGAACAATCAATCTTGGATGCAGCGCGATCTAAATGTGCTTTGGCATCCCTGTAGCCAAATGAAAGATTATGCCGCTGACGGTTTGCCGTTGATTCCGATTAAATCAGGCCAAGGCGTCTGGTTGGAAGATTTTGATGGTAATCGTTATTTAGATGCGATTAGTTCGTGGTGGGTTAATCTGTTTGGCCATGCCAATCCTGCGATTAATCAGGCGATTAAAGTCCAGCTCGATACCTTAGAGCATGTGATCTTGGGCGGTTTTAGTCATCAAGCGGCGATTGAGCTCGCGGAAAAACTGGTCGAAATCACCCCGCCAAATTTAGACAAATGCTTTTACGCCGATAACGGCTCATCGGCTATCGAGATTGCCTTAAAAATGAGTTTTCATTATTGGCGCAATCTGGGGCAAGGCCAAAAAACCAAATTCATCACTTTAGAAAACAGCTATCACGGCGAAACTTTAGGCGCGTTGGCGGTTGGTAATGTGGCTTTGTATAAAGAAACCTATGCGCCGCTGTTGATGGATGTGATTAGCGTTGCTAGTCCTGATTGTTTCTTTCGCGAAGCTGAGGAAAGCTGGGAAGCTTATTCGATTCGACGTTTTGCCGAGATGGAGCGGACTTTGGCCGAACATGCTGATTCGGTTTGTGCGGTGATTGTCGAGCCTTTGGTGCAATGCGCTGGCAATATGCGGATGTATCATCCCAGTTATCTGCGTTTGTTGCGGCAGGCGTGTGATAAATATCAGGTGCATTTAATTGCTGATGAAATCGCAGTGGGGTTTGGCCGCACGGGGACTTTATTTGCCTGTGAACAAGCGGCGATTAGTCCCGATTTTCTTTGTTTGTCGAAAGGTCTGACCGGTGGCTATTTGCCGTTGTCAGCGGTGTTGACCAGCAATCAGGTCTATCAGGCTTTTTATGATGATTACCAAAATCTGACCGCGTTTCTCCATTCTCATAGTTATACCGGTAATGCCTTGGGTTGTCGGGCGGCTTTGGCAACTATTGATTTGTTTCAAAGCAGTGATGTGTTGGGTCACAATCGGCAGTTGGCGGCATTATTGGCGAAATATACTGCTCAGTTTCATGACCATCCTAATGTTGCAGAAGTGCGGCAGACGGGAATGATTTTGGCGATTGAGTTGGTTAAAAACAAGCAAACTCGCGAAGCCTATCCTTGGCAGCAGCGGCGCGGGCTGAAAGTCTATCAATATGCATTAAGTCAGGGCGTGTTGTTGCGTCCACTAGGCAATGTCATTTATTTTATGCCGCCCTATATCATCACCGAAGCGGAGATTAAACTCATGACCGAAGTCGCTTGGCAAGGCATACAGTATGCGGTGCAAGACTGATGCGTGTATCTCGTTTATATGTGGCTGCCGCGCTGAATGTCGGCAGCCAAATCAGTTTGGATGATGACGCTGCGCATTATGTGCGTAGCGTTTTGCGTTTAAAGCAGGATCAACAAATTATCTTGTTCAATGGCGAAGGCGGCGAGTTTTCTGGTCGATTTATTGAAGTGAGCCGTAAATCGGTACGAGTCGCGATTGATGCCTTTATTGATAGAGATGTGGAATCGCCGTTAAAAGTCATTTTAGGGATGGGGATTTCGCGTGGCGACCGCATGGATTGGGCGGTACAAAAAGCGGTTGAATTAGGCGTTAATCATTTAACCCCGTTAACTACCGAACGCTGTGTGATTAAATTCAATGACGATAAAAAACAGCAACGTCATCAACATTGGCAACACATCATTCAACATGCCGCCGAGCAATCAGGCCGCACTCGTCCGCCAGCATTAGGCGAGATTTGTCCTTTAAGCCATTGGGTGAGTCAGCAACAGGGCTTGAAACTCTTTCTCGATCCTTATGCCGAACATTGTCTTGCCGATTTACAGCCTGAGAACCAGCAATTGACCTTGTTATCCGGCCCAGAAGGTGGTTTTAGCGATCAAGAGCGGGAAATTGCCAAAGCAGCGGGATTTGTTCCGGTCAGAATGGGGGCGCGAATTTTGCGTACTGAAACCGCCGTGTTAGCGGCTTTAAGCGCTGTGCAAAGTTTGTGGGGGGATTTTCGTTGATTGCTGCGATTCGTTATGCGCTGATGCCATTGCTTTTGTTGGTGGTATTGGCTTGTTGTGCCAGTTTTATTAGTTATGGAATTTTGTTGGTGACGGGCGATGTGTTGCCGATCAATAAAATTATCAGCAAAGCGACTTTGGTTTTGTTGATTCTGAGTATTTTTCCGTTAAGGAAATATCTGAATTTCAGTTGGAAAGATTTAGGCTTTGCGCCTGCCAAACGCTTTTTTAGCCAATTACAACAAGGATTGATTTTATCCTTGGCCACCTTGCTGCCGGTTTTATTGGTTTTGTATTTATTAGATGTGCATGTTTGGGATAGCGAACGGAATTGGTCAATTGCTAAAGTTGCCAGCAAAGTTGGGTTGGCATTGTTTTTTGCTTTGTTGATTGCTGTTGGCGAAGAATTGCTGTTTCGTGGCATGTTGTTGACTAGCTTGCGGCGTAAGATGCATTTAGTGGCGGCTGTGATTATTAGTTCTTTGTATTATGCAGCCTTACACTTTTTAAAAAGCAGTAGCCAGATTGCCTATACCGAATTAACGCCAACTTCTGGTTTGCAATTAGTCACAGAAGCGTTTGCCAACTGGCTTAATCCCGACATTATCAGCGCTTTTACTGCGTTAGTGGTTGTCGGTTTGTTTTTAGCGGTGATACGCAGTCGCGTCAGGCATAGCCTAGGTTTGTGCATCGGTTGTCATGCCGGATGGGTTTGGCAAATCAAAGTCAGCAAAGATTTATTTAATCTCAATAGCCAGTCAGAATTTTTGTATCTGGTGAGTAGTTATGATGGTGTAGTTGGGCCGATTGTCAGCGTTTGGTTGTTCGTTGCGATGCTGGTTTTGATCTATTTTCGTCGCCGTTAAAAGCAGCTAAATTAAAATAGGCATAAAAAGTGCTTGCTAAGTATCGGAAAATAAAAGATAATAACCAAATCAATCGCGGGGTGGAGCAGCTTGGTAGCTCGTCGGGCTCATAACCCGAAGGTCGTAGGTTCAAATCCTGCCCCCGCTACCAGATTCAAACCCTCTAGCTCATCGAGCTAGAGGGTTTTTTCGTTTCTAAGGATATGTAAAAGCACTTGATGGTAAGGTTAAGTGCTTTTTTGTAGTTGTTGCTATGTTTGTTCAGATAGTGATTTCAAACAAAACTCATGGCAGAGAGGGGAAACCGTAAATAAGATTTCCCCTCTGTGTTTTAGTCTAGTTATCCATCTTTTAACGTCAGTTTTTGCAAAAATTACCGGCGATGCAACAAAGTCCCTACCCCCTGATCAGTAAACAATTCCAACAACACCGCATGAGGCACTCGGCCATCAATAATGTGCACGCTAGTCACACCGCCTTTTAAGGCATCAGTGGCGCAGCGGGTTTTTGGAATCATGCCGCCGGAAATAGTGCCGTCAGCAATCAGGTTATCAATATCAGTCAAACTCAAGCCAGTTAATAACTCACCTTGTTTATCCAAAATGCCGGGGATATTGGTTAATAACATCAGCTTTTCGGCTTTTAAAACTTCCGCGACTTTACCAGCGACTAAGTCAGCATTGATATTGTAAGAATGACCATCTTTGCCAACGCCAATCGGCGCAATCACCGGAATAAAGTCGCTATTACCCAGCATTTCGACCACCGCCGGATCAATGCTGCTCACTTCGCCAACATGGCCTAAATCGATAATTTCTGGCGCATCGTCAATTGAAGCGCCCGCTTTGGTGATATTGATTTTACGAGCATGAATAAAATTACCGTCTTTACCAGTCAAGCCAACCGCTTTACCGCCGTGGACATTAATCAGGTTAACGATTTCTTTATTAACCAAACCACCTAACACCATTTCCACCACATCCATGGTTTCGCTGTCAGTGACACGCATTCCATCAACAAATTCCGAGGTTTTGCCGAGCTTAGTCAACAGATTACCAATTTGCGGGCCGCCGCCGTGAACCACGATAGGGTTAATGCCGACCAGCTTCATCATCACGATGTCACGCGCAAAGCTGCTTTTCAGTTCTTCATCAATCATGGCGTTGCCGCCAAATTTAATCACCACGGTTTTGCCTTTGAATTTTTGGATATAAGGCAAGGCTTCAATTAAAACGTGAGCGATTTCGTGTGCAGTTTTTTGTTTCATCATGGCTAAAACGTAGGTAAATAAACAATAAAATTAATGACGACCACTGTGACCAAAGCCGCCTTCTCCGCGTTGGCTTTGGTGAAATTCGTCAACGCATTCAAATTCAGTTTGCACCACCGGCACAAACACCATTTGTGCAATCCGTTCGCCAATTTCAATGGTAAAAGCAGTGTTGCCGCGATTCCAGCAAGACACAAACACTTGGCCTTGATAATCCGAATCGATTAAACCGACTAAATTACCCAACACAATGCCGTGTTTATGGCCTAAACCAGAACGCGGTAACAAAATCGCTGCCAATTGTGGGTCGCCGATATAAATTGCTAAACCGGTTGGAATTAACAAGGTTTCACCGGGATTAAGCGTCACCGCCGCATCTAAACAAGCACGCAAGTCTAAACCCGCCGAGCCATCGGTCGCATAGGTTGGCAAATCGAGTTCATTGCCCAGTCTAGGATCTAGCAGTTTAAGTTGGATTTTTTTCATGATATTTCTCGGTAATTAAACTCATTAATTGGCTGGCGAGTTGCTGTTTATCGGTCATGGCTAAATGGCGTTGACCATCTGCCCAATAAACATACAAAGCATTGCGATCACTATCAAAGCCACCTTCGGCTTGGCCGACATAATTGGCGGCGATTAAATCTAGGTTTTTACTACGCAACTTGCCGAGCGCGTAGTTTTCAAGCTCATCGGTTTCAGCTGCAAAGCCCACCGTAAACGGTTTATTGGCTAAATTGGCGACGCTGGCAACAATATCGGGATTTTTTTGTAAATGAATCACCGAATTATCATCTTGCTGTTTTTTAATTTTTTTAGCTTCAACTTGCGCGGCACGATAATCAGCAACCGCAGCAGCGCCAATATAAATATCGGTGCTGGCGATTTGACTCATCACGGCATCGTGCATTTGCAAAGCGGTTTCAACTTTGATTAAGTTGGCTTGAGTCGGGGCGGTTAATTGCACTGGGCCGCTCACTAAAGTCACATTAGCACCAGCATCGAGCGCTGCTTGTGCCAGCGAATAACCCATTTTGCCTGAGCTACGATTGCTGATGAAGCGCACCGGATCAAGTGGCTCGCGGGTCGGGCCGGCGCTAATCAAGACATTAATGCCTTGTAATCCAACGCTGTTTGAACTGTTCAACACAATTTCGCAAATCGCTGTCGGTTCACTCATGCGACCAAAACCTAATTCACCACAGGCTTGCTCACCGGCTTCTGGGCCGATGAATTTCACGCCATGTTGTTTTAATTTGGCGATATTTTCTTGGGTCACAGGCTTGTGCCACATGGCTTGATTCATTGCGGGCGCTACAAAAACTGGACATTCTGCGGCTAGATACAAAGTAGACAATAAATCGTCCGCTAAGCCGTGAGCGAGTTTTGCCAACATATCAGCACTGGCTGGTGCAATCACTAAACAATCCGCCCAACGCGCTAAATGGATATGCCCCATCGCTTGTTCTTGGCTGAGATCAAGCAAAGCGGTGTGAACCGCATGACCACTCAAAGCTTGAAAGGTTAATGGCGTGACAAACTGCTGTGCGGCTTCGGTCATGATCACCCGCACCTCGGCACCACTTTTGCGGAGTAATCGCACTAATTCGGCTGATTTATAGGCAGCAATACCGCCGCAGACAGCTAATAAAATTCGCTTATTAATGGGTATGTCCAAATGCTGGTGGGATAAGGCGTCACGCGTATGGGTGTGACCGGAAATTGTCAGGTGGCAATTATGGCAAAAACCCCTTGCTAGTTCTACGCTTAAATCCATCTCTAAAGTAATGGTAGTGATGATGAGCATTAAAGATTGGCCAGAAGACGAGCGTCCAAGAGAAAAGCTGTTGCAACGTGGCGTTGGTGCGTTAACCGATGCTGAGCTGTTAGCGATTTTTTTACGGGTTGGTGTGGCGGGTAAGTCGGCGGTGGACATGGCTCGTGATTTGATCAACGAATTTGGTTCCTTACAAGCATTGCTGGCCGCGGATCAAGTTCGATTCTGTCAAAGCCATGGCCTAGGCGTTGCCAAATACACTCAAGTTCAAGCGATTTTAGAAATGGCACGCCGTCATTTTGCAGAAATCATGAAACGCGGCAACGCACTCACTAGTCCGGAAATCACTCGTGCTTTTCTTTGTTCACAATTGCGCGGTTACAGCTACGAAGTCTTCGCTTGTTTGTTTTTGGATAATCAACATCGGGTGATTGCTTGGGAAGAATTATTTCGCGGCACCATCGATAGCGCCAGTGTTTATCCCAGAGAAGTAGCGAAACGGGCGTTATTTCATCAATCAGCCGCAGTGATTTTTGCTCACAATCATCCTTCAGGCATCAACGAACCCAGCCAAGCCGACCGTCATATCACCGACAAACTTCGTCAAGCTTTGGGGTTGTTTGATATTCGGGTGCTTGATCATTTTATTATTGGTGATGGACTGCCGTATTCATTTGCAGAGCATGGGTTGATTTAGAAGGCCTCGCCAAGTCTCATTTTTAATCGGCTTTGTGGAAATGGTATGTGCTGAATATTAAAAAACCCGCTAAGCCTTATAGCTTGCGGGTTTTTGTGTTTCGTTGAGTCTTGCAGACTCTTTGTTTCTTTATCTTTCCAGTAAAGAAAATTAATTGCAACTAATTGATAATAAAGCTAATTGTTTTTTAATGTTTTGATGTTACTGTAAAGGTTACTGCATTTTTGAAACGCGTCTAGCAAACAGGCAATAAAAAACCCGCCTATCAAAGCGGGTTGATTGACAGTTGCAGTGCAAGGGTTGTTTTGTTTAAGCTCGGCTGATTTTTAATTAAGCAATAACCATGCCAATTATTGAGAATCACCTCATCAACTGCTGATAGTCTTTAGCGGCTTGAATTGGGTCTTTTGTGGTTATCGACTCTTGCCCGTAAAATTCGGCTAATGACATCGGTTTACTATCCACAGATTGTGGATCGTTCAACTTCATTTCAGCCTCAACCACCTTTTTGATTTCTGACAATATCCAAACAGATTTTGCCGCTTGTGTTGGGTCAATCGTTCCGGTGCGGGATTCTCTGTAAACTTTCGACATTTCCTTGCGAATATCCGCCAATGATTCTAACTTTGCCCTATGGCGCCCTTTGCTTGGGGGTAGGTGCTCTATCTGACCCGTTGAGCCGTCTATGATTACCATTGTCTCATCATCCATTTTTCACCTCGAATGATTCGCATAATTTATGGGTTTCGCTCCAGTGACAACAACCCAGCGGATAAACTCCAGCGGCACAATGACCACCACCACGCCCATGTAAGTTAATCGGCCGCCAATAGAGGCAGTCGCCGCACTTAATCATTTTTTCAATTGCTGGCGCTTTGGGCTCCATTTCTGCGACGATATATTCAAGCTGATATTGCAAAACCATCGAGTCACGTTCGCAACCATCCAAATAATCTTGAATCAAGTCATCGTCGGTTTCGTCGATAAATGCCATGTAATCCAATAGGCGCTGACGGTCGGCTGGTTTTAATCCGCTTCTCTTTTTGGGGATTAGCAATTGTTCTTGAATCAGATCATCAATAATTTTTGATTTGTTGATTTTCAGAAAATCAATCTGACTTGGTAGCAGTCTGCTGAATGGTTCGATTAGCAAATCATCGCCATCAAGTGACACGGTAAAACCCGCACTTCTAACTTTGTTTAGGGCACTCATTACACACGCCCCTTATCATCAAATTTTTCTTTTGCCGCATAATCCTTTAAAACAACGTTGCCAACGTTGCCAACGTTGACAGATTTCTTGATGGTTATCGGTAAACCTCTTGATTCGCCAATCCGCTCAACCTCTTTCCCCTGAATAATCTCAATACCTAGTGATAATAAAGCGGGTTGTTGTCGCTTGATTTCACATGCCAAACCTTTTGCACCTCGCGGCCATGCTTCGGCATTGTGTCGATGGTCGGTTGTTAGTTTTTCAAATAGCGCCTTTACCGTGTTATGAAATACGGTCTGACCTGTTCCGGTGTAACTATCTGCTAATTCAATAATGGCGCTGGCAACAGGTGAGCCTTCCAGACTGCGCCCCACGCTTTCAAGTCTGTTTGCCTTATAAAGCTTGTCGAATGATCCGGCTGTATAACCTAACGCTTGACTCATTGCTTCGCCCAGTCGTGTAAAGTCGGCCATTCTTGGCGGATTAACCAAAACAACATCATCAAGCCTTGCTAATGTGTCTACAAATAAATCCATCAATCCCGCCATGATTGCGGGCTTGGCATCTTCCCACTTTTGGCTGATTTCCGATTCTTCGCGGTACTCAATGCGCGGTAATTCAATGCTTATTGCTCGGTCGGTTAAATCCTGCGCTGTCACAACGTTGGGGATTGAGTTAATAATCACAGGCCGCTTAACTTCGATTACCGATTCTTCGGCATTGGTGAATAACTTTCTTGCGGCAAATCCACCGCCAGTAGCAAGGGTGCATAGTGCGTCTTGCATCGAAGGCGATAGGTTACTAATGTTCTCGAAACTACTCAGCCAATTAACACCCGCACTAACAAAAATATCTTCAACCGTTTTAGGTGCGGCTCTTAGGTTAACGCTGTTGTGATCGATTAACTGCCTGATTTTGTTTTGAGTAGACGACTTTGCACAGCCTTGTTGACCGCTTAACGCCAATATGGGGAACGGTGTTTCTGGTCTAAATGTTTCAAGTATCCACGCCAAAACTAACAGCCTGTCATTTTCTGGAATGTTTAGAAAATCCCACAACAACATCAAATTGCTTTTGTCACTAGGCACGGGTAACGATTGCATGGCTGATGGTTGCCAAAACTTAACGGGTGATTTATCCGACTCAATCAAGCGCCAGCCTGTTGGCAATACTTCAATCAACCGCCTTTGGTCGTCGCCTAAATAGATATAAACAGCGCCTTCATATTGCGCGGCTCTTAGATGGATTTTTTCATGCTTGCCATCATGTTTAGCGATTCCCGATAAAGCAAATCGCGCCTGTTTTATCTGTTGTTCGCTTGCTGACTTTCCTACGCCTTCATCACCGTTTCTTGTGCTGAAATAATAGCTGGCGCTTAACCAGTCAATAAACGCCTTACTTTCAAGGCTCAATAGATGGTGTGCGTTTTTAATTTGAACGCTTAAATAGGCGCGGTCTTGTTCTGGATCGAATATCAATTGGCCGCTATCAGTGACCAACTTAATCAAAGCGGCTGACACGTTACCGTCATCACTGCATAATTCGCTTGCAGGTCTGGTTACACTATCAATATCCGCTAACGGTACGCCTGATGGTTTTGCATCTTTAATCTTGCACCGAATCACCAGCCAATCACCTTGATGATGTTCTCGTATAAATTGCACCGATTGAATAAAATCAGGGCTGGCCAATAGTTCCGGCTGTTCCGTACAGACAGATAAAACACCATCAATAATATCAAGCGCCTTTTTTCGACCATCTTCTAGCGGGTTTATCTGTTTGGACAGGTCGAATTTGTCAACGTTGGCAACGTTGGCAATGTTGGCAACGTTGTTTTGTTCGATTTTGTCGGGAAAAAAATTTTCTTCGCTGTTTTGGTTTAACTCATCCATTGAGTACGCCTCCATCAGTCAAAATGTCGTTCCAATCACAGCCGACTGCTTCGGGTATTAAGTAGGTTCCTTGGCAAGCTAACGCGGCTTCTCGCGCCTTGATTTGTCCGATTTCGCTTAGGTCATTGTCGCCACAGATAACAATCTTCGCGTTAGGTCGTAGCCTGCGCCAGCACTGCGCCACGGGAAGTAGGTTTCCGGCATCTAACGCAACAACGGCAAACAAGTCAGAATGTTCGTTAAGACTTGCGCCTGTTGCCCAGCCTTCACAAATTAAAATTGTGTTGTTGTCGGTATGCGTACCAATCACGCTAAAGCATCCACGCTTTTGTCCACCTGATAGAAAGCGCTTTTCGCCCTCAGCATTAATAAACTGCAAATTCACAATCAAGCCAGCTTGGTTATAAATCGGCACTAACAGTGCGCCTGATTTGGTGATTCTCAGCTTGTGCGGTTGTATCTGTTTTTTATCAAGATATGCGTGACTTGTTGCTGGCATTGCATCACGCCAAAGATTGACGGCCTTGATCGCGGCTTTCCGTTGAGTTTCTAAGATTTCGGCTTGACGTTGTTTCTGCTCTAGCTCAATCGCCAGTTTATCGGCATGACTTAAGCCTTTGCGCTTTCCGTCAGCTCGCCACGTACAAACAACGCCTGTTTTGTGGTTTTTAAAATATCCGGCTGGATTGTCGTCTAAGTACAGAACGACGGCGGCATTTTTACTACCCGAACTATCACCTTCGACGTGGTATCTGTGAAGCTGGCCGTCTGCGATTATTGATTCTCGAATGATTACACCGTTAGCGGCCATGTCATTTTTGAACTGGTCGATAATATCCGCTTTGCTAGTATAATTAAGCGGCATCATTCTGTTAGCCGCCATTAGATTATTGCTTGGTCTAGTGGTGGCAATCATCAAATTACCCCCGCCAAAAACTTTTCTATATCCTCAGATTTCCAAACAGTTACCCGCTCAGATAATTTGATGGGTTGGGGTAGTTTTCCGATTTTTACCCAGTGCCATAAAGTTGACTTGGATATATTGAGTAGGCCTGTGCAGGCTGGTTGGTCTGCTTTTGCAGGGCGATTGATTAAATCTTTTTCTCTTAGTAGCTTAGGTTGCATTAAAAGCACCTCCAAACAGGTGCCATGCTCATGGGATTTTTAACCATCCTAGGCATGGCGAAAAATATCACAATGACATTTGTGTCATCGTGGCCTGCTGTCATCACGACAGTAAATAGACTTGTTACAGAATGACACTTATGTCATTGCTAAAGCCTAAAACAATGCTATTTGTCTTTTATTGTTTGGTCAAGTGCTTTTGGCATGGTTCTTGCTATTAAAATATTAACTAATTGAATTATGTAGACTATTTATTGGCACGATTTTTGCTTTATCTGGTTTTTGAAATGGAATCACGTTTGTTGATTCGCCATTTTTTAGTTTTCTGTAATGGCTTTCGAGTAACTCTAATGCCCGTTTACGCTCCAGAAAATAATCATGTGCGTTGTAATGCCTTTCGACTCCGCCAATGATGTGATTAAGACATCGTTCCCGCGTGTGCCACTCGATACCAAATCGCGCCATTAGCGTGTAACTGGTGCGCCTCAAATCGTGCGCCCTGCTATCAAGTAAACCAGCTTCATCGAACAGCTTATAAAACGGCCTAACCATTCCGGCATCAGATAAGTGACCGCGTGGTGATGCGAATAAAAAACCGTTGTGACTGATTGCCAACTGGCTTTTAACAATTGCCAAAGCATCAGGCACCAATGGAATTTCAATCGCCTTTCCTGATTTTGTCCGGTTAGCTGGTAGAGTCCAAACGCTGTTGATCAAATCAAATTCGCTTTCGTGTGCGCCTAATAATTCATTTTTTCGTGTGCAGGTTAATAACCACAACATTACAGCGCGGGATGTTCTGCAATCGCTACTCATTGCGCTAAATAATTTGATTAGCTCAGCATCACTAAAAAAACGCTCTCTTACTTTAGCGGTGGCGGTATCTTCTCGACCAAACGCCAAAGCGGGGCAGTGGTCGATTAACTCGGCTTTGATTGCATATTTGAACGACTCTTTCAGAAATCCTAACAGTATGATGCTACTTGTTGGCGCTTGTTTCTTGCAGGTATCCAGCAATTGCCGTATGTGTATTGGTTTGATATTCACCAACGGCAGTTCGCCAATCTTTTTAGGTATGTGCTTTTGAACGATGTAATAAGTAGACTCATGCCGCTTGCGCTTCAATTTAAAGCGTTGGTGGTAATACTCATCGACTAACGTGTTAAGCGTGTATTGCTCAATCTTGCGCTGTTTAATGGCATCTGCTTTGGCTTGTTGTTTTTGCAATGCAACATCTTCGCCAAGGTCAACCCGCGCTGATAGCTTCTTGGCTTCCTTTCTAGCAAGGCTTACCGTGAAATTATCATAACTGCCAATTGTTAGCGTTGAGCGCTTGCCATTCAATTGAAAGCGAAACTTCCAGACAGGTGTTTTCATGCTTTGGCGATAACAAAGGATTAAGCCTTTTTGATTATCGTCTGTTTTACTCTCGAAATGCTCTTGGTTTTTAATCCAGTTTTTGATTTGCAGGTCGTGTAATTGCATATTTGAATCCGTTTAATTTAGTGGTGCCACTGGTGGTGCCACAATTATTCAAGACTCTATTAAACAATAAAACACTAAAGAAAACAAAAAGATAGTGATTACATAGACTTACATATTTTAAATAAACCATATGAAACTACATAAAACGCTAAAATAAATTTTAGATGATAAAGCTGATAATTCGCATGAAATGGCTGAAATCTAACTCGAATCAGTTTAATCACTGTGCAATTGTCCGTATAATTTTCACATCTTTCTAATTAATGGGACATCAATCATGGCTGCCACAAAACATTGCAAACTCTTAATTTTAGGTTCAGGCCCGGCAGGTTATACCGCAGCGGTTTACGCGGCTCGCGCTAACCTTAATCCAGTGATGATTACCGGTATGCAGCAAGGTGGGCAATTGACGACAACCACCGAAGTTGATAACTGGCCTGGTGATGTTGATGGTGTACAAGGTCCAGAATTGATGGAAAGAATGCGCTTACATGCTGAGCGCTTTGCTACTGAAATTATTTTCGATCATATTCACACCACCGATTTATCAAAACGCCCGTTCACTTTAACCGGTGACGCTGGCGTTTACACTTGCGACGCTTTAATTATTGCCACTGGCGCATCAGCAAAATATTTGGGCTTACCTTCTGAAGAAGCCTTTAAAGGCAAAGGGGTTTCGGCTTGTGCAACTTGCGATGGTTTTTTCTATCGCAATAAACCGGTGGCGGTGATTGGTGGCGGTAATACCGCCGTTGAAGAAGCTTTGTATTTATCAAATATTGCTTCTGAAGTGATCGTGGTTCATCGTCGCGACAAATTCCGTTCTGAAAAAATCTTGTCAGACAAATTGATTGAGAAATCTAAAACCGGCAATGTCCGTATCGAATGGAACCATCAGCTAGATGAAGTATTGGGCGATGATATGGGCGTCACCGGTTTACGAATCAAAAATATTGATGACGGTAGCACACAGGAAATTGATGTACATGGGGTGTTTATTGCGATTGGTCATACACCCAATACTGATATTTTTGCTGGCCAGTTAGAAATGGATCACGGTTATATCGTGGTTAACAGTGGCATCAAAGGTAATGCAACGGCAACCAGTGTTGCTGGTGTGTTCGCGGCGGGCGATGTGATGGATTCTCATTATAAACAGGCGATTACATCAGCTGGAGCTGGCTGTATGGCGGCACTGGATGCTGAGAAGTTTTTAGACGAATTAAACGATTAATTAACCTCTATTCGCGCTAACTTTTCTGGTTGGCGCGATTCATTTTTCTAGCCTATGCAACTCACTCAGCTTGACCCAACTAAGCCTGACCAGCGATTTCCAGAGTTGCGTAAAGCATTAACAGCTCCCAATGGTCTTTTAGCGTTTGGCGGCTGTTTATCCGCAACTCGATTGATTAATGCTTATCGGCAAGGCATTTTCCCTTGGTACAACCCGGGCGAGCCGATTTTGTGGTGGTCGCCTGATCCGCGTTTAGTTGTCTATCCTGAACGGATTAATATCTCGCGCAGTTTGAATAAAACCTTGCGTAAACAATTGTTTGAAATTCGTTATGACAGCGCCTTTCTTGATGTCATGAAGGCTTGTGCGGAACCGAGAAATGATGAAGCAGGTACTTGGATTAGTGCCGAGATGCTAGCGGCTTATCAAGCCTTGCATCAACAAGGTGTGGCGCATAGTGTTGAAGCTTGGCAAAACGGCGAGTTAGTCGGTGGCTTGTATGGCGTGGCGATTGGCAAGGTGTTTTTTGGCGAATCGATGTTTCATCGTCGAACCGATGCCTCGAAAGTGGTGTTTGTGCATTTAGTTCAGCAATTAACAGCGTGGGGTTATGAATTAATTGATTGTCAGGTAACCAGTGAGCATTTATTAAGTTTAGGCGCAGAGGAAATTTCTCGTTCGGCCTTTCGCAAATTGCTGGATAAATTTTGTTATCAAGAGCCAAATGC
>CAIZCB010000070.1 GCA_903931355.1 uncultured Pseudomonadota bacterium | reverse complement strand
GCTAACGAGACTAATAATCGCCGCGCAATGACTAGCGGTTAATCGCCAAACATGCAAATCAACAATCTTGGCTTCGCCATCTTCCTCTATCGCTAGGCGAATCGATTGCTGAAAATCCTCACCCACACTTTGATCCAGCAAAATTGGACTGGTTTCTTTAATCAAGCCCCAAGCCCAAACTAAAATCACCACAGCCCCCACAAAACCCATCACGGCATCTAGCCAAACCCAGCCGTAATATTTACCGGCTAATAACGCCACAATCGCCAACACCGAAGTCAACGCATCAGCCATCACATGCAAATAGGCAGCGCGTAAATTATGGTCGTGATGATGGTGCTCGTTCTCGTGATCATCATGGTGATGATGATGATGATGATGATGATGATCGTCATGGCCGTGGTGGTGACTATGATCATGATGATCACTAAGCAATAAAGCACTTAACAAATTAATCACCAAACCCGCTACTGCCACAATAGTCGCTTCATCAAAGCTAATAAGCTGTGGAAACAGTAAACGCTCAGCCGATTGCGCCACCATCATCAACGCCACCATCGCCAAAGCAATCGAACTAGCAAAACCACCCAAAATCCCGACTTTGGCCGGACTAAAAGCAAAAGTTTGATCTTGCTGATGAATACGGCTGTAGCGATAAGCAAAAATCGCAATCATAAACGCCATCACATGGGTCGCCATGTGCCAGCCATCGGCTAATAAAGCCATCGAATGAAACTGCATCCCAGCGGCAATTTCCACCAACATGGTAGTTAAAGTTAACAACAACACCCATTTAGTCCGCGTTTCGCCGCGACGATTAATCCGCGCAAAATCGTGTGAATGTTGCCAATTTTCTAATTGATGCTGATGCATAACGATTCCTTTTCTAAGCTTTTTTACAATTAAATTAATTCAAACAGGCACGAACATAAGGCAATAAATCACTGGCTAACAAACCTCGCTCACCAGCATCGAATACCGCTCTATCCGCCGCTTCACCATGAACATAGACCGCTAATTTAGCAGCGTCTATCAACGATAAACCTTGCGCTAACAAAGCCCCAGCAATTCCAGACAACACATCACCCATGCCACCACTCACCATGCCGGGATTGCCGGTTGTTGACACAAAAATCTGCTGCCCATCGCTAATTAAACTTCCCGCGCCTTTTAAAACACAAACCCCAGCAAACCGCTGTTGCAAAGCACTAACCGCGGCAAAACGATCACTGGTGATCGTGCTATTGGCACACCCCAACAAACGCCCCGCCTCGCCCGGATGCGGGGTTAAAATCCAGTTATCTCTTCGGCAAACTTGTTGCGCTAATAAATTTAAAGCATCGGCATCGATGACACAGGGCTTGTCAGTGCTCAACACCGTTTCAAACATAACCCGTGCCCATTGATCTTGACCTAAACCAGGGCCAATCACGATCACACTGGCTTTATCGATTAAAGCTTGAAGCTGGGATAAATCTTCAACGCCGTGACACATTAATTCAGGCCGCCCGATATTCAACAAGCCACTATGCGACTGGCGAGTAGCAATAGTGACTAATCCCGCACCACTGCGTAATGCCGCTTCACCCGCTAAACGAATCGCACCGCTATAACCGTGATTACCACCAACCAACAACAGATGCCCGAAATGGCCTTTATGAGCACAGCGTTGGCGCTTAGCCAGTTTTGATTTTGCTAATAAGTTAGCCGTAACAGCTAATTGATTAAAAATGCTGGCCGGTAAATCCAAGTCAGCTTCAATAATCTCGCCACAATAATCAGCCGCTTGCCCAGTAAATAAACCACTTTTTAAACCGACAAAAGTCACGGTGACATCGGCCTTAATCGCTGTTCCCAGCACACAACCCGTATCCGCTTGCAAACCAGAAGGCACATCAATCGCCAAAACCGGCAATTCTGCGGCATTGATAGCATTAATCACCGCCGCATAATTATTATCAAGCTGACGATTAAGCCCAGTTCCCAATAAGGCATCAACCAACACACCACTAGGCACCCAGCTATCATCAGACCACGGCTTAACCACCCCGCCACTTTGCACAAAGGCTTGCGCACAAAACAAAGCATCACCTTTTAAATGATCTATCGCGCCAATCGCAAACACTTCAACCGAATACGCTGCTTTCATAGCCAGTGAAGCTAAGACATAACCATCCCCCGCATTATTACCCGCCCCACAAAACACACTAATCCGCGTTTGCTGGGGCCAGCGCTGCTGCAAAATTTGAAACGCCGCCAGCCCAGCACTTTGCATCAATTGCAAACTGGGAATCTGTAAGTTTTGAATCGCAATTTGTTCGGCTTGGCGTATTTGCGCGACGCGATACAGCGGCTTAGCTAAATCAGACATGGCTTGTTGTGTAAAATGTGATGATTCCGCGATTATAGTGCAAGCCGCCATGCCATCTACTCCAGCTATCGATTTTCAACAACTCAGTCTTGAAATTAAACAATGGGGCTTAGAACTGGGATTTCAGCAAGTTGGGATTAGCGACACCGATTTAAGCGATGCCGAGCAACATTTACATAGCTGGCTAGAAAAAGATTACCACGGCGAAATGCAATACATGAGCGCCCACGGCTTAAAACGTAGCCGCCCCGCACTGCTACAAGAAAACACTCGCAGCGTTATCAGCGTCAGAATGGATTATCTCTATCAAGCCGCCAGTGACAGCCAGCCGATCCTAGACAATCCCAGCGCCGCCTTTATCTCTCGTTACGCCTTAGGCCGCGATTACCATAAAGTGCTTCGCAATCGTTTACAAAAACTAGCCGAAAAAATCAGCGCACAAATTGGCGAGTTTGGTTATCGGGCTTTTGTTGATAGTGCGCCGGTTTTGGAAAAAGCGATTGCCGAGAAAGCCGGTTTGGGCTGGATTGGCAAACATAGTAATTTAATTAATCGCCAAGCCGGTTCTTGGTTTTTTCTGGGTGAAATCTACACCGACCTGCCCTTAGTTGCTGACAAAGCCGCCAGCAATCATTGCGGCCAATGCCAAGTCTGTTTAAGCGTTTGCCCAACCCAAGCCATTGTTGCTCCTTATCAAGTCGATGCCCGCCGCTGCGTGTCTTACTTAACCATCGAATTACACGGCAGCATTCCCGAAACTTTGCGGCCATTAATCGGCAATCGGATTTACGGTTGTGATGACTGCCAATTGATTTGCCCTTGGAATCGCTTCGCCAAACTCAGCGCCGAAAGCGACTTTAAACCCAGACACAAACTCGATACCGCGACTTTATTGGAATTATTCACTTGGAGTGAAACCGAGTTTCTACAAAAAACCGAAGGCTCGGCAATTCGGCGGATTGGTCATCAGCGCTGGCTACGCAATATTGCCGTTGCCTTGGGGAACGGCAAAAACCAACCGCAAGTGATTGAAGCCTTAAACGCTATGCAAAATCACTCAACTGAATTAGTCAAAGAGCATGTTGACTGGGCTTTACGACAACTAGATCATAACTGATGTTACGGGTGGGCCAATCTTTCCTCGCCTGTCGGTGCGAAAACCGACATCTAATTAATCCTCGCAGCGCGAATCTTTTTTATCGACAACTAACAATGGGCTCAATACTGATCAGTTTGCGTAACACCAGATCATAAATAAACCGCACCGATTTGGTCACGCTGTCTATTTATTGGATAATGCCAAGCTATCTATAGACCCGCCGAGCAATCGGCCGCGCAAATTACATCCTTAATTGAATGGCCAGAAGACCTAATAGCACCAATAGCCCGAATAATCGCCGCACACGCACTAAAAAAACCAAATCACGTTCTTTTTGGTGGCTGAAAGCATTAATCCCCTTCACTTTAGCAGGCGGTTTTTTTCTGTTTTCTTATGTCGGCTACTTAGACTACAACGTCCGCGAGCAATTTGAAGGCAAACGCTGGACTATCCCTGCCCGAGTTTATGCCAGCCCAGTTGAGTTATATGCTGGTGCGCCTATCAACAGCAAAGACTTAGAAGACCTGCTACAGCAATTACATTACCGACTCGACCCGCAATTAAGCGGTGAAGGCGCTTATGTGGTTAAAGGTGGTCAAGTCACTATCAAAACCCGTACTTTCAACTTTGGCGACACCGCCCAAGAAAGTCAGCAAATCAGAATCAGCTTTAATGCCGGCGGCATTGGTAGCTTAATTAATAGCGTCAACGGTAGCGAATTAGCCATTGTCCGACTTGATCCGGTACAAATTGGTAGTTTTTACCCCAAGCTAAAAGAAGACCGTATCTTAATTAAATTAGAAGAAACCCCGCCGCAGTTATTGCAGGGCTTATTTTCAACCGAAGATCGCGATTTCTACACTCATTTTGGCTTATCGCCAAAAGGCATTGCTCGTGCTATGTGGGCCAATGTCAAAGCCGGCGGCTTAGTACAAGGCGGCAGTACCATTACCCAACAGTTAGTAAAAAACTTTTTCCTAACCTCTGAGCGTAGCTTGGTGCGTAAAGTCAACGAAGCATTAATGGCTTTGATTCTGGAATATCGCTATAGCAAAGATGAAATTCTGGAAGCTTATCTGAATGAGATTTTTCTCGGTCAAGACGGTGCTAGTGCAGTACATGGTTTTGGCTTAGCGAGTGAGTTTTACTTTGGTCAATCGTTAAAAAACCTATCTTTGCCACAAACCGCCAGCTTAATCGCCTTAGTCCGTGGCCCGTCTTATTACGACCCACGCCGTAATCCAGAGCGGTCTTTAGAACGCCGTAATCTGGTACTGGATTCGATGCAAGAAGAAGGCTATATCACCGCCCAACAAGCGGCCGAAGCCAAACAAACCCCACAAACAGTTGCGGCAATCACTCACCGTTCTGCGAATCGTTACCCCGACTTTATTGATTTAGTTAAACGTCAATTAAAACAAGAATATAAAGAAGAAGATTTAACTTCAGAAGGCTTGCGGATTGTCACCACCTTGGATACTCGAATCCAAGACAAATTACAGGCATCAATCACCAGCAAACTTAATCAACTAGAAAAAAGCCCGAAAAGCACCGAATTAGAAAGCGCGATTATTGTTACTCGCCGTGATAGCGGCGAAATCGTCGCCTTAACGGGTGGCCGAGAAGCCTCTTCGACTGGCTTTAATCGCGCCTTGGATGCAGTCAGACCAATCGGCTCATTAATAAAACCATTTGTTTACCTAACCGCTTTAGAACACCCAGATCGCTACACCATCAATACCCCAATCAGCGATACCGAAGTGGAAATTGAAGCCGAAAAAGACAAAATGTGGTCGCCGAAAAACTACGACAACCGCGAACACGGCATCGTCCCACTACACACCGCCCTAGCCAACTCCTATAACATGGCGACGGTCAGAATCGGCATGGACATTGGCTTATCGCGAATTGCCAATAATCTAAAAAACATGGGTGTCAGCCGTCCGGTGGATTTATTTCCCTCATTTTTACTCGGCGCGTCACCTCTGACACCATTGGAAGTCACCCAGCTTTATCAAACTTTAGCCGGTGATGGATACGCCACCCCGTTACGCTCAATCCGTGCGGTGAATGCCAGCGATGGGAAAGCCTTACAAAGTTATCCGTTTACAGTGCGCCAAGCGGTCGATCCGGCGGCGACAT
>CAIZCB010000069.1 GCA_903931355.1 uncultured Pseudomonadota bacterium | reverse complement strand
TATTGGTGCCATGATGCGGAAACTCATTCATGTTGCTTTTGGCGTCTTGAAATCGGGAAAAAATTTTGATCCAGCACTTCATGGGGCTTGATTTTGATAACAGTATCTACGGCTTGATTCCAAGCCACTTTGAAGATAATCCAACCACCATGCTCTCAACAGCCCTCCTGCAACACCTCGCCGAGTTAACCGACACCGACTTAAGCCAAGCCCAAATCCACCCCATCAGTGGTGGTGACATCAACGCCGCTTATCGACTTCGCACGCCACAACATCAATGGTTTATTAAAATCAATCGCGCTGAATTGTCTGATATGTTCTCTACTGAGGCGGAAGGCTTGCAGGCGTTGGCGGCGCAAAATTGTATCCGTGTGCCGGAAGTGATCGCTCAGGGGCAATTTGGCTCACAAGCGTTTTTGGTGTTGGAATACATCGAATTACAAGGCTTGCGGGGCGAATCGTCTAGTCGAATCGGTCAGCAATTAGCCCAATTGCATCGTATCCCACAACCTTACTTTGGCTGGCACCGAGACAACACCATCGGTTCAACACCACAAAGCAACCAGCGAGATCATGACTGGGTTAGCTTTTGGCAACGGCAGCGCTTGGGCAAACAGTTACAGATTGCTGCCGATAACGGCTATCACGGCCAGCTACAAAAACTTGGCGAACGGCTGATAATCGCTGTTCCGCTGTTTTTTAGCGATTACACGCCGCAGCCATCACTGCTACACGGTGATTTATGGGGCGGCAATGCATCCGCTGACACCGACGGACAGCCAGTGATTTACGATCCTGCTTGTTATTACGGCGACCGCGAAACCGATTTAGCGATGACTGAATTATTCGGTGGTTTTAATGCTGATTTCTACGCTGCTTATAACGCGGTTTATGCTTTAGATACAGGCTATAAACCCCGAAAAACCCTCTATAACCTTTATCACATACTCAATCATTTGAATTTGTTTGGGGCAGGGTATTTGCAACAGGCACAACAAATGATCAATCAATTACTTTCAGAGCTGGGTTAACAAAACTTGCTTGATAAACAACTATTAACTATGCTTCGGCTTGGTTTTAAAAGCAGGATTAATTTATGAACACCAAATTGATAAGTACCCGTGTTTCCTTATCTCTGGCGGAAAAAGTCGATCAAATTGCACATAGTCAATCACATAGCAGAGGTTGGGTGCTGAATCAGGCATTATCGGCTTGGGTAGAACAGGAAGAAACTCGAAGTCGTTTAACCCGTGAGGCAATGGCTGATGTTGATAATAAGGCGGTTGTTGATCACCAAGCCGTATTAGCATGGGCAGATAGTTTGGATACAGATAAACCTTTGCCATTACCACGCTAATGCAATTGCATTGGACCAGTAAAGCCTTAGCTGATCTAGCTCGACTTTATGAGTTTCTGGCTTTAGTTAATCGGCAAGCGGCTATCAAAATAGTCAAAACCTTAACCGAAGCGCCTTTAAATCTACTGACTAATCCACGCATTGGTGAAAAGTTGTCAGAATTTTGGCCGCGAGAAGTACGACGTTTAATTGTCGGTGATTATGAAATTCGCTACGAAATTCAAACCGACCAAATTTATATTCTGCGGCTTTGGCACACTCGCGAACATCGTTAAAAAATCTGCAATCTCAAGACATTAACGCTCATTTCAGCGAAAATACCCACCTTTTAACCGCAACAAACAGCTATGTACAAATACGAGGGCTTGGTGGTTTACCAAAGCCACGATGACGAAGGTATCATCGAAATTGTTGATAAAGACGGCGAACGAGCTTTGCATTTTGGTTCCGAATCACGGCAAAGCAGTATGTTGCTGGCCGAACCTAATCGCCTGCATTCTTTATACGCCCGCGCCATGATGGCCGGTTTACAGATC
>CAIZCB010000068.1 GCA_903931355.1 uncultured Pseudomonadota bacterium | reverse complement strand
TTTCGCCAAACTCAATCAACTCGCCCATGTACATAAAGGCGGTGTAATCAGAAACCCGCGCCGCTTGTTGCATATTGTGGGTAACGATAACGATGGTGTATTTTTCTTTCAGTTCGTTAATCAATTCTTCGATTTTCAAAGTAGAAATCGGGTCTAAAGCCGAAGCCGGTTCGTCCAACAAAATCACTTCTGGCTCAATCGCGATAGCACGAGCAATCACCAAACGCTGTTGCTGACCACCTGACATACCTAACGCATTGTCATTCAGACGATTTTTAACCTCGTCCCACAATGCAGCACCGCGTAATGATTTTTCCACCACTTCGTCAAGAATGTGGCGATCATTAATGCCTTGGATTCTTAAACCGTAGGCAACATTTTCATAAATAGTTTTTGGAAATGGATTTGGCTTTTGGAACACCATACCCACTCGACGACGCAAAGCTGCGACGTTAACTGATTTGTCGTAAATATCATCGTTATCGAGCAAAATTTTGCCTGTAATCGATACGCCATCTACCAAGTCATTCATGCGATTAATGCAGCGCAATAAAGTCGATTTACCGCAACCACTAGGGCCAATATAAGCGGTGACTTTTTTACGAGGCATTTCCATGTTAACGCCAAACAAAGCTTGTTTTTGGCCATAGAAAAGATCGAGATTTTCTACTTTGATACAAGTCTCGAATTGACCTTGCTTTTTAGCATCTAGGTTTAAAGCACTAATGTCGATGCCGTAACTGCGTTTTTGTTCTGTTGTCATTGTCTTTGATCCAATCGTCTTGAACGTGATTGCACTATTAATTTTCTAAAGCTCGGTATTTTTCGCGCAGGTTATTACGGATAGCGATGGCAAACATATTTAAGCCAACAATCACCATCACCAATAATAACGAGGTTGCATAAACCAAAGGCCGCGCGGCTTCGACGTTCGGGCTTTGAAAACCAACATCGTAAATATGGAAGCCTAAATGCATAAACTTTCTATCTAAATGCAGATAAGGAAAGTTGCCATCCAGCGGTAAAGTGGGGGCCAGCTTAACCACACCAACCAGCATCAACGGCGCCACTTCACCTGCTGCCCGCGCTACCGCTAAAATCAAACCGGTCATAATCGCAGGACTCGCCATCGGTAACACGGTACGCCACAAAGTTTCGGCTTTGGTTGCGCCTAAAGCTAAACTACCTTCACGAATTGATTTAGGAATCCGCGACAAACCTTCTTCGGTGGCAACAATTACCACTGGCAAGGTCAACAAAGCCAATGTTAATGAAGCCCACAATAAGCCCGGCGTACCAAAAACCGGCGCGGGTGCCGCTTCTGGGAAAAAGATCCGGTCGATACTGCCGCCCAAAATGTAAACAAAAAAGCCTAAACCAAATACACCGTAAACAATCGATGGTACACCCGCCAAATTGTTAACTGCGATACGGATAATGCGCGTAACAAAACCTTGTTTAGCATATTCGCGCAGATAAACCGCCGCGATCACACCAAATGGCGTTACCACAACCGCCATCAATAACACCATTAACACGGTACCGAAAATCGCAGGGAAGATACCACCCTCGGTATTGGCTTCGCGCGGCTCATCGGTAATGAAGGTGAAAAAAGTACGGACATATTCGATGCTTTTGTTGAACACCCCCATTGAATTAGGTCGAGTCAACTTCACAATCCGGTTGAGCGGAATGTTGAGCTGTTTTTGATTCGCATCGACCACCACCAAACTGGCGCGCTTAATTTCGCGATTTAACTCACCAAGCTTTTGCTGCAGCGCTTGATATTGTTTTTCCAGTTCTTGTTTTTGGTTGGCAAAATCCAAGCGAGTCGATTCGTTCCACTGGTTTTTTAATTCCAAGCTACGTTGTTTAAGGCGTAAACGCTCCAAACTGTAGTTAATCGCACCGACATCATGGTCTTGTAAATCATCGATTTCATCGTGCAAAGCCAAGGTTTTTTCTAGTTTTTCTTGAGCAACAGCCCAAGCTTGATCACCTTCCGCAATCAGCGAACCACTTTCTTTAACCGCCACTAAACGGCCATAAAAATTACCCCATTCACGGCGTTCAATGCTAATCAGGTCTTCTGGCTCGGATTTTTGTTGAATGTATTGCTCTTGTATCCAACGAAAATCGCTACCCAAAATATCGCGATTACCGGTTTTAACCAGAAATTGCACCAAATATTCGGCGTTATTGAGAACTTCGTGACCAGCTGCTTTAGCTTGCGCTTCAGGCAACAGCGAGGAGGCGACTTCTTCGCCAATAATCACACTGGCTTGACCGGTTTGGTCTTGATAGCGATATTCAACAATATCTGCCGGCCAAAAATGCCCCAAACCACGCACTGCAATCAAAGCCAACAATCCGACAACCA
>CAIZCB010000067.1 GCA_903931355.1 uncultured Pseudomonadota bacterium | reverse complement strand
CGCGCGAACCACATCAATCAAATCCCAGCGCGAATTATTATTCTGAAACTCGCGGCCATAAGGATCATAAAAATTCCGATACAGCAGGTTGCGGGTCACTTCATCGTCAAATCGCAAACTGTTATAACCCAAGCCACAAGTGCCAGGTTGCGATAATTGATTATGAATAATCCGAATAAACTCAGCTTCGCAAACGCCTTTTTCGGTTGCCAATTGTGGCGTGATGCCGGTAATTAAACAGGCTTCTGGCTGTGGTAAATAATCATCAGCGGTTTGGCAATACAGCATCACCGGATCATCAATCACATTAAAATCTTGGTCGGTGCGAATTCCGGCAAATTGACTGGCGCGATCACGTTGCGGATCAATGCCAAAGGTTTCGTAGTCGTGCCAGAAAAAAGTGCTATTAGTCATAGGGAATCATTCCTTAAAGTGCTTTTGGTCTACCTGTGGGCGGATTTTATTTTATAATCGCCGGTTCCATATTATGAGTCCACCATAGGAAATGTTATGAAAAAAACCTCGCTATTTGTTTCGGCCGCTTTTTTATTGTTTTCTGGCATGGTTAACGCCCATGGCCCAGTAAGAGCAAAATTAACCAGCACCATTGAAATTGATGCTCCAGCTGCGAAAGTTTGGGAAATCATTAAAAACTATGACGATATGTCATGGCACCCAGCCATCAAAAGTGTAAAAGGTGACGGCAGCAACAAAAAAGGCGCATTGCGTACTTTGACTTTGGCTAACGGCGGCACCATCACCGAAGAGCTGAAATCATACGAAGACAGCAAAATGGCTTACAAATACAAAATCACTGAAATGAGCTCTACCGGCACTATCAAACACGCTGGCCAAGATGAAACGCTTCCAGTATTGCCAGTTGGCAACTATGCAGCTGAATTGTCTGTTACCGACAAAGGCGGCAAAGCTGAAGTTGAGTGGGTTGCTACTTACTACCGCGCTTACGTTAACAACAACCCACCAGCTGAGTTGAACGAAGAAGCGGCTGATAAAGCAGTGACTGATGTTTTAACCAAAGGCTTAACCGCTTTGGCTAAAAAAGTAACTCCAAGCGCTACACCAGCAGTTCATATCGACGTAAAACGTTAATTTTTACGTTAGCAATACTCGGTTCTCATCAAGCATGATGAGAACCGCCTTTCTTGTCTTATCTCGCCCTTATCCAATGCCTATTCAATCTCTAATCGCTGCAATAAGCTTGCTGTTTATTGCCAATACAGCTTGCGCCGAATCTCGTGCCTTTATTACCAATCAATTGGATAATTCAGTCTCGGTAATCAACACTAAAACCCAGCAAGTGATTGAAACCATTAAGGTAGAAGGCAAGCCGGCTGGGGTTGCGGTTAATAAAAATCTCAAACAAGTCTATATCAGCACCCCCGAAGCCGGTGGTTTTGCGGTGTTAGATAGCGATAAATTAAAAAATCTACGCAAAGTCAAAGTCGGCGGCGCTTCATTAGGGATTACCGTTGATCAAAAAGGTGAGCTAATATTCGTTGCAGATTGGTACGAAAATTCAGTGACAGTGTTTGATGCCCGCAGTTTTGAACAACTGAAAGTAATTACCGTTGGCAAATCGCCATCAGGCATGACCGTCAGTCCAGACAATCGCTGGCTATACGTCGCCAATCGGATTGATGATTCGATTTCACAAATCGACCTGAAAAAACTCACCATTCGTAACACCACCAAAGTCGGTGCTCATCCGTTTGGCATCGCCATCGACAACCAAGGCAAACGCTTATACACCGCCAATGTCGAAAGTAATGATGTTTCGGTGTTAGACAGCCAAACCCTAAAACGCCTCGCCACCATCAAAGTAGGCGCAAGACCTTATGCGGTAGCCTTAGCGTTAAACGACAGCCGTTTATTAGTCACCAATCAAGATGATGGCACCGTATCGGTGATCGACACCGCCAGTTTGAAAGAATTAGAAGCGATTACGGTAGGTGATAAGCCAGAAGGCATCAGCACCGATAGCGATGACAATCAGGTTTATGTCGCCAATTGGTTCGATAACAATGTCTCGGTGATTGATACTAAAAACTTGAAAGTGGTTAATACGATTAAAACCGGCGAGGGGAGTCGGGCGTTTGGGGGGTTTATTGTGGAGTGATTTTGGTTGTACAAATCAACCAGTCGAAATCATTCGATGTAACGGACTTTCAAGTTAGACAAACTTCTATAGGATGCTGCCGAACATAGTGAGGCGCATCTTTATACCTGACGGCGGCATCCTATAGTGCACGTTATCGGGTTACTGTAAGCATAGTGTTTTAGGATGCTTATGATCTGTTAGGTGGTTGTGTATTTGGACATATTAAATGATATTTTTTGAGTGTGTCACTTTGTGGTTTTCTTTCGCTTGTGGAGTATAATTCAGTACTATTGCCTCCATCATAATATTTCTATTTTTCTCTTTACCCCCAACATGGTAAAAATGTTCACGGGTAAGAATTCTATGTTGTTGCCATAATGAATTAATATAAGTATTCTCTCGATAATCATTGTGGTGCCATGTAGATAAAATAAACTTCCCTCTGAATCTCGAAAGAGCATCAAATAGTTTTTTTTCGTGATTGTCATCCCAACCATTATAATAATCAGCGTGTCTATCAATGTATGGCGGATCGCAATAGATTATGTCAGATGCTGATGCTTCTAAAATTGTTTTATTAAAATCTTGGCATTTGAAAACAAATTCTTTTGCTTTAATTATTTTGCAAATCCAATCAACTTGATTGGTCATTTTCGTTACATAAGCCTTGGCAAAACGCTGTGGCTTTCTACAAAATGGAATATTGAAACCTCCCTTTCGATTAAATCGGATCATGCCATTAAATCCAGCGCGATTAAGGAATAGAAAATCGAGAGGAGCATGTTCAGCATTAAATCTATCTCTTACAAAATAATAGTGATCTTCGCCTTTGGACAACAAAAGATTGCCTTCATACACAAGATATTCCTTTACCGTTTCTGGTGTTATTGTGCCATCGGCTATACTCGAATAGAATTTTATTAAATGGGGATTTGAGTCGCAGAGAATTGCTTTTTTAGGGGCTATATTAAAACCAACAACGCCAGTCCCCATAAAGGGTTCAATCCAAGTTCCATGGAAGTTTTCAGGTACAATGCTCTCAATCCAAGGGACAAGTTTTGTTTTTATTCCTTGGCTTTTGATCGGTGGTACTATTAT
>CAIZCB010000066.1 GCA_903931355.1 uncultured Pseudomonadota bacterium | reverse complement strand
TATCAACATTTTTTTTCATTTCTGGCTTTTTGATGCCATTGGCTTACGTGACACATTATCAAGATGGGGAGCGTGGTGGATGCGTTCGATTTTATATAAACAGGCTGCTCAGATTATATCCAATTTACTGGGTATCATTATTATGTGTTTTAGGTATTCATTTATTTGGTTATTTTTTTCGAGGGCATTCCAAATTTCATGCCGAAATTTTGACATATGTTCAGAATTTTTTATTAATAGGTTTAAATCAGTCTACGTTTTGGGGAGGGTATCAAAGATTTAATAATCCTGCTTGGACATTGGATGTTGAGTTGCAGTATTACTTTCTTGTGCCTTTGTTTTTTGTTTTTAATAAAGTCTATAGAAATGTGTTGTTTTTGGTTTTTTGTTCTATTAGTTGCTATTTGTACTTTAATCCGACTGGGTTGGTTGATATAGATCGATCTTTTTTGTCGTGGGCAATGTTTTTTGTTTTAGGGTTTGCATTTTATGAGGCTGTTGTTGGGAGTCGGAATAATATTGTAAATTTGATTTTGCTACTTGTGGTTACGCTTTTTCTTGCAAGTTATATGGGGAAGGGCGTTTATACGTTTTTAATAACAATTATTTTTATTTTTTTCTCGGCTTTGTTGCTGGTTTTTCAAAGGGATTATAAGTTTTTTTGGTTTGGAGATAGGCTTGCAGGAGAACTTTCTTATCCAGTATATATTTTTCACATTGTATTTATTGACTATATATTAAGATTTATTGAGGTTATAGGCTTTGATGATTTTAGTGAGTTGTCTAAGTTTGTTTTTATCTTTGTTGTTAATGTAATAACTTCAACGATAATAGGTTTTGTTGTGTTGAAGTTTATAAGCGACCCTATTGATTTAATTAGAGCCAGAGTCCGGAAGTCAAACCTGTGATACGTGTCAAAATGAACAATCTGTTCCCCTAAAAATTTAGATAAATCATGAAAATTCTCATTACCGGTGCCGATGGCTTCATTGGATCGCACCTGACAGAAGCCTTAGTTCGCCAAGGTTATAAAGTTCGCGCTTTCGTTATGTACAACTCCTTTAATTCTTGGGGTTGGTTAGATCAATGTGCCGCTGATGTTAAAGGTCAGTTTGAAGTGTTTGCAGGTGATATCCGAGATCCTCATGGTGTGAAAGAGGCCATGAAAGGTTGTGAAGCAGTGCTTCATTTGGCTGCGTTGATAGCTATCCCCTATTCTTATCATTCGCCTGATACTTATGTTGATACTAATATCAAAGGGACGCTCAATGTTTTACAAGCAGCTAGAGATTTGGGCGTTAAGCGAGTTGTTCACACATCAACTAGTGAGGTTTATGGTACGGCACGTTTTGTTCCTATTACTGAAGAGCATCCATTACAAGGGCAGTCGCCTTATTCGGCTTCTAAAATTGGAGCCGATCAATTGGCATATTCTTTTTATGCTTCGTTTGGTTTGCCGGTAGTTATTGCTCGACCCTTTAATACCTATGGTCCACGACAATCTGCCCGTGCTGTTATTCCTACAATTATCACTCAAATTGCCAGTGGTCAGCGCCAGATAAAACTGGGTGCTGTTTCCCCTACTCGGGATTTTAACTATGTGAAGGATACTGTGGCAGGTTTTATCTCTGCATTGAATTCTGAGCAAGGCTTAGGTGAAGTGGTTAATTTTGGTAGTAATTTTGAAATATCGGTCGGTGATACCGCTCAGTTGATTGCCGAAGCGATGAATGTTGAGATTGAAATTATTACTGACGAAGCGCGTTTTCGTCCAGAAAACTCAGAAGTAGAGCGGTTATGGGCCGACAATACTAAGGCGAGACGGCTTTTTGGATGGCAGCCTAATTACGGTGAGCGTGAGGGATTCAAGCGAGGTTTGATTGAGACAGCTGAATGGTTTGTTAACCCCAGTAATTTGAATAGATATAAAGCCGATATTTACAATCTATGACAGCAATTAACGCTTTTGAAACGCCGATGACTAATTTACCAGATCAAATTGTCGACGCTATTCGTTCTGTTATTGGTCCTTCTCCGGCAGTACTGCATGAACCTTGCTTTACTGGTAACGAATGGATTTATGTTAAAGAATGTCTTGATTCGACTTTTGTTTCATCCGTGGGCGAGTTTGTTGATCGTTTTGAGGTTGATTTGGCTCGCTTTACTGGTGCCAAACATGCAGTCGCTGTTGTTAATGGTACGGCGGCGCTACACATTGCATTAAAGCTTGCGGGAGTGACTAGCGGTGATGAAGTTTTAATTCCTGCGCTTACTTTCGTTGCTACTGCTAACGCGGTGACCTATTGCAATGCTATACCGCATTTTGTAGACAGCGAAGACAGTACATTAGGGGTTGATGCTAACAAGCTTCGTGATTATCTTGTTACACATACTGAGCAGCGTGCTGGTCAGTGTGTAAATCTTACTAGCGGGCGGGTAATTCGTGCGCTAGTGCCTATGCATACATTTGGTCACCCTGTTGATTTAGATGGATTGTTAGCGATTGCTCATGATTTCAATATAGCGCTAGTCGAAGATGCTGCTGAATCTTTGGGCAGTTATTATCATGGTCAACATACAGGTACTTTTGGTTTGTTAGGTACGTTGAGTTTTAATGGCAATAAAACGATTACTACTGGTGGTGGTGGGGCAATTTTGACTAACGATGCTGAACTTGCTCGCCATGCCAAACATTTGACGACTACTGCTAAGTTGCCTCATGCATGGGAATATTGTCATGACGAAATTGGTTACAATTATCGTATGCCTAACTTGAATGCGGCTTTGGGGTGTGCTCAACTAGAGCAATTGCCAGCTATGCTGGTTGCAAAAAGAGCATTGTTTCAGCATTACCAAGCTGTTTTTGCATCGCTACAAGGTATTGCTTTGGTAACTGAGCCAGCGCAATGCCAAAGCAATTACTGGCTGCAAACATTATTATTGGATGTTGAACAAGCCAGCCTGCGTGATCTAGTGCTAAAAGCTACCAACCAATCAGGTTACATGACTCGTCCTGCATGGATGTTGATGCATGAACTTGAATCATTTAGAGATTGTCCACGTATGGATTTGTCCGTAGCGCAATCGCTTGCTGAGCGATTGATTAATATTCCTAGTAGTTCTTGCTTATATTATGCGTAAATTGAAGATTGGTTATTTTGCTGATGGCCCTTGGTCTCATGAGGCTTTAAAGAGATTGCTGGATGACAATACATTAGAAATAGCTTTTGTTTGTGCTCGAGCTGATAATCCTGATCCTGTATTAAAATCTAAAGCGATTGAAAATCGATTGGATTTTATTACCCACCCAAAGATTAACTCAGAAAAATTTCTGAAATGGGTAAAAAAGTATGATTGTGATTTATTTGTATCAATGTCATTCAATCAAATATTTCGTAGGGAGCTTATGAATTTGCCCCCTTTAAAAACAATTAATTGTCATGCTGGTAAGTTGCCTTATTATCGTGGGAGAAATGTTTTAAATTGGGTTCTTATAAATGACGAAAAGGAGTTCGGTATAACTGTTCATTATGTTGATGAAGGTATAGATACCGGTGATATAATTTTGCAGCGTTGTTATCCAATTAGTGATCAAGATAATTATTTTTCTTTGCTTGAGCGTGCGTATGAGGGATGTGCAACTAATCTTTATGAAGCTATTAAAATTATTCAAAGTAATAATGTAAAGCTGATAATCCAAAAAGATATTGATTCGTTAGGGTTTTACTGTCCTGCTCGGCGTGATGGTGATGAACGCTTGAGTTGGAATCAAAAGTCTCGAGATATTTTTAATTTTGTACGTGCTATTTGTCGACCTGGTCCAGAAGCAAGAACTTATTTGGGCAATATAGAAGTTAAAATAAATAAACTTGAATATTTTTCTGATGCTAAGAGTTATAAAGGCATTGTAGGAGCGGTTGTGGGTGTTGAATCTAACTCTTTTTTTGTTAAGACATTAGACAGTTTTGTTAAGGTTACCGATTGGACCGGTTGCGAAAGGCCACGTATTGGAGATCGATTTACATGAAAACTCTTATTATCGCCGAAGCGGGTGTCAATCATAACGGCGATCTTAATTTGGCTAAGCAATTAGTTGATGTGGCTGCTGATGCTGGTGCAGATTTGGTTAAATTTCAAACTTTTAATGCTAATCGTCAAGTTACACGAGTAGCAAAAAAAGCTGATTATCAAACACAAACAACAGATAGAGCAGAATCACAACATGCAATGTTGCAACGACTAGAGCTTACCGAAGATATGCATCTTCAACTGATTGCTCATTGTGAAATGCGCAACATCGGTTTTTTTTCTACCGGATTTGATGTCGAAAGCGTTGATCTTTTGGTGAAACTTAAGCAGGATTTTTTCAAAATACCATCTGGCGAAATAACCAATTTGCCGTATCTGCGTCATATCGGTCAATTAGGTAAAACAGTGATTCTTTCTACCGGTATGGCTAGTTTGGGTGAGATTGAGGCGGCTATTGATGCTTTAGAAAAAGCAGGTACACCACGAGCAAATTTAACTGTTCTGCATTGCACTACTGAATATCCAACGCCAATGGATGAAGTCAACTTATACGCGATGCAGAGTATCCAGAAAGCCTTTGGTGTGGCTGTTGGATATTCTGACCATACGCCAGGTATAGAGGTTGCGATTGCTGCAGTGGCAATGGGGGCAACTGTTATCGAAAAGCATTTCACCCTTGATCGAAATTTACCTGGGCCTGACCATCAAGCCAGTCTTGAGCCCCAAGAGCTTAAGTCTATGGTAACCGCAATTCGCAATATAGAGGTGGCGCTTGGTGATGGTATTAAACGACTTACGCCTAGTGAAGCCAGAAACAAGTCTGTCGCTCGTAAATCATTGGTTGCTAGTCAAGTCATTAAAGCAGGTGACATATTCACGGCTGAAAATATAACCACCAAAAGGCCAGGTACTGGTATTTCGCCTATGTACTGGGATGATGTGTTGGGTAAAAAAGCTCAGCGCGATTTTTCGATTGATGACTTGATTGATCTATGAGCCGAAAAATCTGTGTCATTACTGGCACTCGAGCTGAATATGGCTTGCTTCGTTGGGTCATGCAAGGATTAAAGGATGATCCTGAATTTACTTTACAAATCATTGTCACTGGCATGCATCTGTCACCTGAATTTGGTCTTACTTATCAGGCTATTGAGCAAGATGGTTTTGAAATAGATCGTAAAGTTGAAATGTTGCTTAGTTCTGACACTCCTGTCGGTATTGCTAAATCGATGGGTTTAGGTTTAATAGGATTTGCCGATGCTTTAAATGATTTGCAGCCTGATTTGATTGTGGTTTTAGGAGACAGGTTTGAAATATTTTCAGTGGTATCTGCTGCATTGATTGCTCGAATACCGGTTGCTCATCTGCATGGAGGGGAAAAGACTGAGGGTGCTTTTGATGAGGCAATCAGACATGCAATTACCAAAATGTCACACTTACATTTTGTTGCGGCCGATGAATATCGACAACGTGTGATCCAGTTAGGTGAGCAGCCTGATAGAGTGTTTTTGGTAGGTGGTCTTGGTATCGACAACATTAAACGCTTGCAATTGCTTGATAGAGCGGCGTTGGAAGAATCGCTTGATTTTAAGTTAGGCCTTAAAAATTTGTTGATTACGTTTCATCCAGTTACATTGGAAACATCGACTGCTGAAAATCAGATGAATGAATTGCTTTTAGCACTGTCAGATTTGGAAAATACCCATCTTATTTTTACCTTACCTAATGCCGATACAGATGGTCGTGTATTGATTAGGATGGTAGAGCGATTTGTAGCACAACATCCCAATGCACGAGCCTATACATCATTGGGTCAGTTACGTTATCTCTCATGTATTGCTCAAGTTGATGGTGTAATTGGTAATTCCTCCAGCGGATTAGCAGAAGTGCCCAGCTTTAAAAAAGGCACAATTAATATCGGAGATCGTCAGCGAGGACGATTGCAGGCTACCAGTGTTATTAATTGTGAGCCGACTAAGGAGAGTCTTGTTTTGGCTTTGAAACGGCTTTATACCTCGGATTTTCAGTCAAGTTTAAAGCAAACTGTTAATCCTTATGGCGAGGGTGGTGCTAGTGAGAAAGTAATTGCCACCTTAAAAAATATCGATCGAAATGATATGGTTAAAAAAACTTTCTATGATTTATCGATTGTTGTACAAGGCGAAAATACGTGAATCCTTCCGATCATATCTGGCGTAACGCAATTCTGTCCCCCAATGCAACTATTGGGCAAGCTATCTGCAATTTAGATCAAGTTGCTATCAAGATTGTTATGATTATTAATGAAGCTGGTGAGTTAGACGGTACTATTTCCGATGGCGATATACGTAGGGGGCTGCTCAAAGGCTTGGATTTACATAGTCCTATCGCCAGTATTATTCATCGTAATGCTTTAGTTGTACCTCCTGAATTGGGACGTGATCTTGTAGTACAGCTAATGATTGCTAATAAAATTCAGCAGATTCCTGTGGTCGATGAGCGGCGACATATTGTAGGGTTGCATCTTTGGGATGAAATTACTGCCCCACCTGTTCGGTCTAATTTAATGGTAATTATGGCTGGTGGTATGGGAACAAGATTGCGACCACATACCGAAAACTGCCCTAAACCATTGTTGCCGGTAGCAGGTAAGCCGATGTTGGAACATATTATTGATCGGGCTAAATTGGAGGGATTTAATCATTTTGTGTTAGCTATCAATTACCTAGGGCATATGATTGAAGATTACTTTGGTAATGGTGAGCGGTTTGGTGTTCAGATTGATTATTTGCGTGAGCAATCGCCCTTGGGTACCGCGGGTGCTTTAGGCTTGCTCAATCCTGTACCAAATGCCCCGTTCGTGGTTACAAACGGTGACGTGATTACCGATATCCGTTATGGTGAACTGCTTGATTTTCATACTCGGCATTCAGCCGCAGCAACGATGGCTGTGCGTGTTCATGAATGGCAACATCCTTTTGGCGTGGTTCAAATACAAGGTGTTGAAATAGTTGGGTTTGAAGAAAAACCTATTGCTCGTAGTCATATCAATGCGGGTGTTTATGCTCTTGATCCAGCAGCTTTAAATGTTTTGAATTGTCATGAGCATTGCGATATGCCTAACTTATTTGAACGATTGCAAGTTCAGGATCAGCGAACAGTTGCCTATCCAATGCATGAGCCTTGGTTAGATGTAGGGCGACCGGATGATTTAAAGCAAGCGAATACAGAAAACCAAATTTAATTATCAAATAGACTAAAAATGAAAAAAATTAAATATCCCCAGGCTGTCGATTTGAGCCCTTTTGTAAAAAACAACCCAAATTCAGATGCTCTTTATGGTTTACCCACAGAAGTTGTTTATTGTAAAAAATGTGTAATATCGAATCAGCGGCCAAATTCTGCAGTTGAATACAAGCATACAAAAGATAGTAAAAAATCTACGATTCATTTTGATGAACATGGTGTATGTGATGCTTGTAATTTCACAGAGCGTAAACGAAATACTATAGATTGGGCTGATCGTGATAGGCAGTTACGTGAACTTTGTGATAAGCACCGCAAGAATGATGGTTCTTATGACTGTATCGTGCCTGGTTCCGGTGGTAAGGACAGTTTTTATGCTTCGCATATTCTTAAAACAAAATATGGAATGCACCCGCTTACAGTAACTTGGGCTCCTCATGTTTATACCGAGTGGGGATGGAAAAATTTTCAAGCATGGATACACGCAGGGCACGATAATTTTTTGATGACTCCTAATGGACGTGTTCATCGTTTATTGACAAGGCTTTCAACTGAATTATTATTTCATCCTTTTCAAGCGTTTATGTTTGGCCAAAAAGCATTGGCACCTAAAATGGCGTTGTTATTCAATATACCATTGGTTTTTTATGGTGAAAATGAAGCAGAATATGGTAATCCAATTGCAGATACCGAATCTGCTAAGCGCGATTGGTCTTATTTTACTGCTGATGATCAATCAAAAATAAATCTTGGGGGAGTGTCTATTGCAGATTTGAGAGATTATTTTGGTGTTGATCAAAATGATCTACAGCCTTATTTGCCAGCCGATCCTAATCAAATTGCAGAGAAAAATATCGAAGTCCATTATCTTGGACATTATTTAAAGTGGCATCCTCAATCTTGTTACTATTATTCAGTTGAGCACGGTGGATTTCAAGCTTCGCCAGAGAGAACTCCTGGGACTTATTCCAAATATAACAGTATTGATGATCGTATTGATGATCTACATTATTTCACCACTGGAATTAAATTTGGTTTAGGGCGTGCAAGCTATGATGCTGCTCAAGAGATTCGTTCTGGTGATAT
>CAIZCB010000065.1 GCA_903931355.1 uncultured Pseudomonadota bacterium | reverse complement strand
AGCAATTGCTGGCGAAGCTGGGGTTCCATTCTTCTCAATCTCGGTTCTGATTTCGTCGAAATGTTCGTCGGTGTTGGTGCTTCACGGGTTCGAGATATGTTCGAGCAAGCCAAAAAACGCGCACCTTGCATCATCTTTATTGACGAAATTGACGCGGTCGGTCGTCAACGTGGCGGTAGCGGCATGGGCGGTGGTAATGACGAACGTGAACAAACCTTGAACCAATTATTGGTGGAAATGGACGGCTTTAGCGGCAACGAAGGCATTATTGTTATTGCTGCAACTAACCGCGCTGATGTATTAGATAAAGCCTTGTTAAGACCGGGGCGTTTTGATCGTCAAGTCCAAGTCGGTTTGCCGGATATTAAAGGTCGTGAGCAAATTCTCAATGTTCACGCTGGTAAAGTTCCTTTGGCGGATGACGTCAATATCAACGACTTAGCGCGTGGTACCCCAGGTTTTTCTGGTGCAGAACTGGCTAACTTAATTAACGAAGGCGCTTTGTTTGCTGCGCGTAATAAGCAAACTGTGGTTACTATGCAGAACCTCGATAAAGCTCGCGACAAAATGATTATGGGTGCTGAAAAACGCACCATGGTGATGAGCCGTGATGACTTGTTAATGACTGCTTACCACGAAGCTGGCCACGCGATTGTTGGCCGTATCGTCCCTGAACATGATCCTGTCTACAAAGTCAGCATCATGCCAAGAGGCGGCGCTTTAGGTATCACCATGTTCTTGCCGGATCGTGATCAATACAGCGCCAGCAAAGATAAATTGGAAAGCCAAATCGCTAGCTTGTTTGGTGGTCGAGTGGCGGAGGAGATGATTTACGGTAAAAACAAAGTAACAACCGGTGCTTCAAACGACATCCAAAGAGCCACCCAATTAGCTCGCAATATGATCACCAAATGGGGCTTCTCAGAACGCTTAGGGCCGATGGATTATGGTGACAGCGAAGGCGGCTACATGGGCGCACAAGCTAAACCAATGTCTGAGCAAATGGCGCAATTGATAGACGAAGAAATTCGCAAAATGATTGACGTCAATTACGAAAAAGCTAAACAGATTTTGACTGACAACATCGAAATTATGCACAACATGGCTCATGCCTTGTTAGATTGGGAAACCATCGATAAGTATCAAATCGATGACTTAATGGCCGGTAACAAGCTCGCGCCACCTGAGCCGACTGAAGAACCCGAGTTGCCTTTATCCATCGAAACCATCGAAAAAAACCAGACAACTGAAAATCTCGCGGTATCCTGATTTGCAAATAATGTCCTGAAGTTAAGCCACGGCTGTTAAGTAATAGCCGTGGCTTAGCACTATTTGATTAAAGGTTCCGCGATGCTAGTCAATAGTCTGTCTTTATTATTCACCTTTACCTCGTTTATCAGTCAGCTTGAAGCTTTAGGTGTAGCTTTAGCTTTGTGGTTGATGATTGAGTTATTGACGCCAAAGCCCTCGGATTTTTGGGAATTTTTGGTGCCGCAAAGCTTGTATTATTACTTACAAGCCAGTTGGCTAGGCAATTTGCGTTTAAAAGATGCATTCTGGCCATTCTTCATTGTGCTAAACGGTACTTTGTTTTATATCGATTATTTGATTGATGAAGGTGATTTTACCGTCGCTAGTTGGGTAACTATGCACATCATCATGGCGATGCCGTTGATTTATTGGACCGGTGCAGTTTGGCGTTGCTCGGATAAATGCCGTGTAAAGTTTTGGGCGGTCGCAGCGCGATTTATGACGGTAGCGGCTTATTTTGATTTTGGTTTACGTTGGGTGATTATGGAATATTACCCGCAGATTTTATTTAACTGCCAGCAGATGATTACCCAATGGGGCGATTGCGTTTAAAAGCCTTGGCAAATTAGGATGAATTAAATGGAAAAGATTAAAGTCGGTATTAGTAGTTGTTTGTTGGGTGAGTTGGTTCGCTACGACGGCGCTCATAAATATCACAGCTATATCGAACGGACCTTAGGCGAATATTTTGAGTTTCGTTCGTTTTGTCCTGAGTTTGCCAGTGGCATGGGTGTGCCGCGTCCGGCGATTCAGTTACGGGAAACCGAACAGGGGATTCGTTGTGTTGGCGTCAAAGATCACAGTTTGGATTTCACCGAGCAGCTGCAAAAAACCGCTGAACAACAAGCGGCTTGGTTAGGCGATTTGTGTGGCTACATCTTAAAAAAAGACTCGCCCAGCTGTGGCATGGAACGGGTTAAAGTCTACAAAAATGATTTACCTGCCAAACAAGGCACCGGTATTTTTGCTGCTTATTTAAAACAAGATTTTCCGGCTTTGCCGATTGAAGAAGAGGGCAGATTAGGTGATCCGAGTCTGCGCGAAAACTTTATCCAACGGGTGTTTGTATTGCAGCGTTGGAAACAAATGTGCCAGCAACCTTTAACTACCCATGGCTTGATGGTTTTTCACAGCCGCCATAAGTTAATCGCCATGAGCCACAATCAAAACTTAGCACGCGATTTAGGGCGTTTAGTCGCCGACGTCAAGCCCGATACTTTGCAAGCGGTCGCTGATCGTTATATCAACGACTTAATGGCCTGTTTGAAAATCGTCGCCACGCGCGGCAATCACGTCAATGTCTTGCAACATATTCAAGGTTATTTAAAAACCAAGCTCGATAGCGATGCCAAATTGGAGTTAGTGGAAACTATCGAAAGCTATCGGCTAGGCAGTTTACCGTTGATTGTGCCGTTAACTTTGCTGCGCCATCATTTTCGCCGCGAGCCAGATCCGTTTATCGACGCCTCTTTCTATATGCTGCCGCATCCCAGCCAATTAGCGTTGTTGAATCAGATTTAAACCGCCAAAATTCCTCAAAATCGCCCTCAGTCCGTATAATGTCCGATTATGTTGGAATCTCTAAGGGCGGAAATGTCCACCACAATGAACAATACACACAACGATTTACCGAGCCGTTTACAAAGCATTATCGATAATCAACAGCAGCATTTGCTCAAACAAGGCTTAAAAGGCATTGAAAAAGAAAGTCTGCGGATTAGCGCTCAAGGCGATATTGCACAAACCCCACATCCAGAAGCCTTAGGTTCAGCTTTAACTCATCCTTATATCACCACCGATTATTCCGAATCTTTGCTGGAATTTATCACGCCACCGTTTGCTGAAATTAAGGAAACCTTGGCTTATATGCACCAGATTCATCAATTCGTTTATCCGCATTTGAACGATGAAATGTTGTTGGCAACCAGTATGCCTTGTGGCATT
>CAIZCB010000064.1 GCA_903931355.1 uncultured Pseudomonadota bacterium | reverse complement strand
CTTTAGTTTCTGGCTCGGTTTTTTTCGCTGGCGTAGCGACAGCTTGAGCTTCTTTAGCGGCTTGAGCAACCGCCGCAGCGGCCATTTGCTCTGGTGTGCGTCCGTTCGACACAGGCATCGCTAACGATGCAGTTTTAGCTTTTAAATCATCGGGAATGATTAAAGGCGCGATTTCTGATCTAAATTGATAATCACGCTCTTTATCGGGGAACCAGCTCTTAATAGTGCTACATGCTGTACTGAATTGCAGCAATACCAATATCGCTAAGCCTCTATTAATGAAGGTTTTATTCATGCTGTGATCACACCTGCTTGTTGCATTGCTTGGCGAACTGTCGCTTCACATTCAGGGCTTAACCAAGTGAGCGGTAAGCGAATCCCTTTGTCCATTAAACCCATTTCAGCCACCGCCCATTTCACAGGAATCGGATTGGATTGAATGAATAAATCGTTATGCAAACCAGTCAATTTGGCGTCAATTTCTGCCGCCAACTCAGATTCGCCATTGATAGCCGCCATCAACATTTCGTGAACTAATTTTGGCGCCACATTACCGCTAACGGTAATACTGCCATTACCACCTAATAAGCAAAATTCACGGCTAGTGGCATCATCACCGGTATAAATCGCGAAATCATCACCGACTAAATCACGAATTTGTTTAACTCGTTCCAGCTTGCCAGTGGCTTCTTTAACACCAACGATGTTTTTGATTTTAGCTAAACGGCCAACCGTTTGCGGCAACATATCGCAAGCGGTACGACCAGGGACGTTATAGAGAATTTGTGGAATATCGACTGCTTCAGCAATCGCTTGGTAATGCAGGAACAAACCTTCTTGGGTTGGTTTGTTGTAATAAGGGGTAACCAACAAACAGGCATCAGCTCCTGCTTGTTTGGCTCTTTGCGTCAAGGCAATTGCTTCACGAGTGCAATTAGCACCGGTGCCAGCAATCACCGGAATCCGGCCAGCGACAGTATCTACCGTCAACTTAATGACTTGGCAGTGTTCATCTTCATCTAAAGTGGCTGATTCACCTGTGGTGCCCACTGCAACTAAGGCATCTGTGCCTTGCTCGATATGGAATTCAATTAGCTTTTTAAGGCTAACTTCATCCACCGCACCGTCCTCGGTCATCGGGGTTACTAGTGCAACGATACTACCTTGAATCATGCAATTCTCTCATTCGGGTGATACAAAACTGGGTCATTATAACAAGCTAAGCTCGAAAACCCAGCTATTCAAGCGCATTGGGCTTAATTCGCGCGTACCAGCCGTAATACAAAGCATAAGCAACCAGAAATACTAAATAGCCTGACCATAAAATATCCGAGACAAAATGGCCGCCAGCGGTCATCCGCGTGAAGCCCATCGTCCAAGCCAAACCCAAGGTTAAAGCCAGATAAATTAACTTATGGTTTTGCGCCAAAAAATACACCGCAAAAAAAGCATAGCCGACCGAACAATGGCCACAGACAAAGGACTTATCGGTGGTATGTCCCAATTTAACCGGCGGCACATATTGAAATTCACCACCAAACTCTTGGATATGCACTGGACGCGGCCTGCCCCAATGGTCTTTAACAATCAAATTCACCACTAGCCCAGGCCCTAAAGCAATCACCAGCAAAACATACAAGGCTTGACGACGGTAGCGGCGACTGTGATCGTGAACATGGCTTAACAAAAACACTAATAACGCACCGCCACCGACGGCGACAGTAAAAGGAAAGGCAGAATCAAATAACAGTTTTAAAAACCAAGCGTGTTGCAAAGGCCAGACGTCATGAGGATTTTCAGGATGATAGAAAATCGATGCCAAACGGTAATCCCAGTCGGTCAACCAGAATACCAAAGTGGTAACACTGGCTAAAAACAATACGGTGATTAATTCATAAAAACGACGTTGATGGGTCATATTAATTTATTTTTAACAAGGCCATCGGTAGGCATTGAGTCAATTTTTAGTTGTTTATAAAAGGATTCGCGTTGCGAAGCCATTTGAATGTCGGTTCTCGCACCGACAAGCGAGTTACTTTCTTTTGCGTGGCCAAAAGAAAGTAACCAAAGAAAAGGCCACCCGACCGCCGCTTGCTTCCTGCGCTCCAAAGCGTTTACTGGGGGTTGGCAAAAGGGACTTCCTGTCCCTTTGCCAACTCGCCGCATCCATGCG
>CAIZCB010000063.1 GCA_903931355.1 uncultured Pseudomonadota bacterium | reverse complement strand
TAAATAGCTGATATGGGTTTTGGCTGGGGCAGTCATAAAATTAGTGAAGCGCTTGAGTTAAGTGGTTGATATGAGCCGGAAGTGATTGGTTGAAATCGACCGTTTTTTGATGTTAAGGCGATTTTGAGCGCAGTTTAGCAGGGTTTAAAACTTGGCATGTTTTTAGCTTAACAATGTTTTTATGTTTTTAGAGGCGTGTGATGCGTAAGTCTATTTTTTCATTGGTGTTGTTGGCTTTGAGCGCTGGGCAATCGTTATCAGCTGCCGAGCTTGCTGAAGATACTGGCGCCTGGGTACAGGGTGTGGCCGAAGGTAGTTTGAAAATTATTGATCCTTCTTTGGAGAAAGGTCGGGTGTGGTTGGAAGGCCAGAGTCGTTTTGATGGTGATTGGAGTAAATGGTATCAAGGCATGGTCAGAACCGCGGTTGGTTACTCGTTGAGCGATAGAGCGACGATTTGGGCGGGTTATACTTGGTTACCGACCCATAATATTGGCAAGCCTTATGTGTCACAACAAGACCTGTGGCCAGCGTTTCGGTATGTGTTGCCGACTGATTTTGGCACTGTGACCTTCAGAACCATGTGGGAAAGCAATTTCGGTCAAGGCGATCAAGTCCGTGAGCGTCCACGACAAATGATTAAGTTCATGCATCCGTTTGATTTTGAAAAACGCTTAAGTTTTATCACTTGGGATGAGGCTTTTTATCGGGTTAATACGACTAATTGGGGTGGTAAATCCGGTTTTGACCAAAACCGCGTTTTTGCCGGTTTGGGCTGGAGTTTTAATAGTAATGTCAGAACTGAAGTGGGTTATATGAACCAGTATTTGGATATGGTCAGTGCTTCGACGGGTAAAACTTCATTGACCATGCATCATTTGGCGATGGCTTCGGTATTTATCAATTTTTAATCAGCTTGATGTAGCGGGTTTTGTCGGTAATACAGTTGCAGTTGTTGATAAACAGCAGCGAAGTGTTCTGACAAAACCGCTGGATTTGAAAAAAAGTATTCACTAAACACCGCAAAAAACTCAGCAGGATTAGTCGCCGCATAGGGATTAACTCGGATGCTGTGATGATGGTCGAGGCGTTGATGCAGTTGTTGATAAGCCTCGCTCAAGGTCTGTGACCAATCGGTTATCGACATATTCGGATGTAAAGGAGGCATCGCGTTACAGCGACCATTGAGCATATCCAGTTTATGAGCCAGTTCGTGAATAATCACGTTATGGCCTTGATGCGGATTTTGTAAATCATGTAGAACATCATCCCAAGAGATAATCAAAGGCCCACGAGTCCAAGCTTCACCACTTAACACTTTTTGCTGATGATGGACAACGCCCGCTTCATCAGTTTCATCGCGATTGACCAGAAACGCACTGGGATAAATCACAATATCACGCCAATCGGCCAACAAGCTATTGCCTAAATGCAGAATCGGCAAACAGGCAAGGGCAGCGATTAATACTTTCATGGCTTGATCAATCTCGATTTCGACGCCGATAAAGTTTTTTTGGTAAATAAACAGTGTGCTTAATTCACGTAAATGGGCTTTTTCGACCGCGCTTAATCGATGAGTGATGGTGAGTTTTTTAATGGTTTCTAGCCATAAGCTATGCGAAATGCCATAGCGATGCAGGATATAGCGGGTTTTGCTGCGTTTTAGAAAATTCACAAATTAGGGACTGACGCTGACTGGATAACCCAAGGCTTGGATTTGTTCAGCAAACTGGTTAAGTTCGTCTAGTGTGGCGCTGGTGATTTGTGTGGCTTCGGGTTGAAACGATTGCCGCGCTACGCTGTAGAGCATCACGTCTTTGATGGCGATGTTTTGCTGTTTCAGTTGTTTTAGTAAATCCAAATAAGCCTGTTTTTCGCTATCAGACCAAGCGGTTTGGTAATGCAAGATACAGGTTTGTAGGCGAGTGGTGCATAAACGGCTGGCGATGGTTAGATGTTCGACCAACTTGGCTTGGCTTTGGCCGGTATTGTTGATCAGCTTGCGGCCTTGCTCGGTCGCGCTGTCGAGCTTAAACCACAGTTCACCGCCGAAGCTGTTTAAGGCTTTCAATCCCGCTTGGACCTGCGCTTGGTGAATCAAGCTACCGTTGCTGATTAAAACAAATTTGCTGGTTGGAAAAATACCGGATTCGGTAGCGATAGTGCCGATTAAGTTAACCGCTCGATCAAACTGTTTAAGACTGGTGGATTCGCCATTGCCAGAAATCGCGATGTCTTTAATCACTTGCTGGCTAGGTTCAACATTAAAGTCGGCAAAAAAACTGCCTTGTTGCACATAGGCTAAGAAGCTACGCAACTCGTGTTCGAGCAGCGCAAAATCCATTTCTGGCGCATTGCCACGTTGCAGATCAGGTACTTGGCAATAAATACAGCGCCAGTTGCAAGCGTTGTTAGGATTAAAGTTAACCCCAATCGAAAGTCCGCCAGCCCGACGCGACATCACGGGATACAGGTATTTTAAACCGGCAATGGTGCGGTTATGGTCGGTGGTGGTGAGGATTTGAGTCATGGGATTTTAGCAAGCTGAGTTAAATGCCCAGCTTGCTAGGCAGGATTAAAGACGTACCAAAACTTCGCCACGTCCAGTTTCAGCCATATCGCCGCCGTAACGCTGTACGCGGTTAAAAGCAGTGGCGCTGTCAGCAAAACGTGAGTTAAGCGATTTAAACGAGGCGAACAAAATTGGTAAGAATGCCAAAGTATGTGAGCCGCAGTCGTTAAAAGTCGCGGATAGTTGCGGTTGGTTCCAAAGTAACAAGGTGCCGCGACGCATGGCGTAACCTAAATAACGCCCAGTGTTACCCATTACCGCAATGGTGCCAGCCAACATTCGTGAACCACAGTAATCGCCTGCATTGCCTTCGATTAAAATTTGGCCGCGGCGCATGTGGTCACCAGCGCGAGCGCCGACATTGCCTTTGACTAACACGGTGCCGCCTTTCATGCCTTGTTTGTTGCCAGGTAATGCGCCGCCAACAAAGTCACCGGCGTTGCCAGTAATTTCGATTAAGCCGTTTTTTAACTCGCAAGCAGCGTAAATGCCGACGTTACCGTTGACGGTAATGCTGCCGGATTTCATGCCAAGACCAAGATAGGCACCAGCATCGCCGTTGACGATAATGCTGCCGCTGGCTAAGTCTTTGCCGATAAAGTCGAGCTTGTCGTTGCTGTTAGCAATCACGATGTTTTGGCTGTCGTCACCGCTGATGGTAAATAATTCATCAACTCGGCGGCGGCTTTTACCGTTTTGCAATTCGATGGCGGCGATGTCTGCTGCGGCTAAATCTTGCAAGTTTTGGCAAACCAGCGGCGATAGATCAATGCGTTGAGCTGTGGCTTGTTTTAAAGTAAAAGTTAACGCGCTCATGCCATGATCTCCTGTAAGTGAAAGTGGAATGGGCCTAATTTGCCGCCGTAGTTACCAGCGCTGATGCGTTTAATGCCGTTGGCTGCGCCTAAATCGCAGACGGCTTGAATGCCGACTCGCATGGCTTTGTCGATGTCTTCTTTGCTTAAACCGTCGATAACGATTTCCATCACTGATTCAATTTCTGGTGATAAATCGGTGCGGGTCATACCTTTTAAAGTGGGGCAGAAAGCGTCATTGGTCGATGCGCCCAATGCTGGATATTTAGAGCCAACTTTAGAGCCTGAACGTACTACGCCGCCAGGGAAAGGCATAATCACGTTAGGGATTTTACGCATTTCTTCAATCGCCGCTTCGCAAGCGGCTAAGGCTTGAGGTTGTGATTCGGCTAGTACCAAAAAGTTACCACCGCCGACTGCGTCAACCATACCGGTAGTGGCTTCGGTCAAAAATTCACCGTCCATTACCGGTACTCGCCAATAGCGTTTGCCAGCGATTTTTTTGGCAATTTGGAAACCGTCACCAAAGTAGCGCAAGTTTTTGCCTAATGGAATTTGTTTGCCGCCTTCGATGCCAGCAAAAAGGGCCGAAGTTGGTGAAGTTAAAACGCACTGTCCAGCGCGGGTTTCCAGCTGTTTCGCCAAGCCTTTGCCGCCCATTGCATAAATCATAATTGCAACACCGGGGCGACCGTCTGGGGTTTCGTCAGGGCTTAATACCCGTTCGATACCTGCTTCACAACCGCAAGCAATCACAGAGGTAGCAAAGCCGGTCATGGCTTGTGCAGAAATCATCGCCCATTTTTCGTTTTGAGCGGTGATGATGGCGCGTGTGGCTTTCATAGGGAAAGCTTCCGCGAAAGTTTTATCGATGGTTACACCGTTAATAATCATGGGTTGTACTCATTGTTCAATAATCTGTTTTGCTGGCTATGGGTTTGTTAAGGTCAGCGGTAAATTTCAATACAAGCTTTATCTTCGTCAAGTAATGCTGTTTCAATGGCCTGTTGATTGGTCAATAAGGCATTGATTGTCGCTGCCTTTGATTGATTACCGGTTTTTAACCAAATGATTTTTGGTGGTTGTCCATAAATATTGGACATTTCAAAAAAATCAGCGTCTTTGGTGACAATAACGAAGTGGTTGGTTTTTGCATAATCCCAAACAGCGCGGTCATCAGCATTTTCCATACCCAATAAAGCAATTTGGGTGGATTCTGGAAACGAATCCAATAAAAATGCAACCGTACGTCGTGATAAATTTTCATCCAACAACAGCTTCATTAAATAATCGCCGACAAACTATGTTCACGATTAGCAGCAAATGCCAAACAAGCGTGAATGTCGTTGCTTTCAAGTTCTGGATAATCTTCCAGTATTTCCGCTTCACTCATGCCATCGGCAAGCCATGCCAAAATATCATAAACCGTAATCCGCAAGCCGCGAATACAGGGTTTTCCACCGCGTTTGCCCGGTTCAAGTGTAATGGTATTTCGGTAGTCTGTTGTCATGGTAGATACTCCGAATGGCGTTCAGCAGAATTTATTAGCTTGCTAAGTAAAATTGGCAATCATAGCCCAGCGCTTAATTTAAGTAATAAAGCGGTAATCAGGGCTGTTTGCAATAGGCCAGCGCCAACAATCCAGCGGATTAGGTCTGATTTGGTTTCGGCGATGTCTTTTTTTAAATCAGCACGCAACATCTCGATTTTTAGTTCTAACTCTCGGATGTCTTGTTTGTTGGTCAATTGTTTATGGTTAACTTGATCTAAAGTCGCATCAACCAATTCCTGATGTAAAGTCGTCAAGGTTTCTGCTTGCTGGTCGGTAAAACCCGCATCATGCAAACGTTTAACAAACGAATGAGTGTCAAAAGCCAAAGTGGTCATGGCGTTAGGCTACCGTGCCGCCTAAAGGATGGACGGTTAAGCTACCGCGTCCATCTTCGCTAATTTCATCATCGCTAATTTTAAAGTTGCCCAGTTTCATAGTCAGATAGCGGTCGAAATAGGCTTTTAAGTCTTTTTCGATGCTGATGTCATAGTCTGGTTTAACGATGTGGGTGGTGCCCCAAGTGACTTTAACCACTTCGCCATCTTTCACTACCAAGGTGCCGTCTTTAAACACGTAATCAGGCTTGCTGAACATGGCTTGGCGATCTGGGTTTTCGGTGTAAACGGTAATGTCAGCATAGTTGCCAGCACTTAATGCGCCACGGTCTTTTAAGCCGATAATCCGAGCTGCGCCAGCGCGGGTCATGATAGCGATTTCGTTTAAGGTGTATTCACGGTCAATCGATGCCAAAGTGCTCATCTTTTGTGCTTCTGGGTGAATAGTGGCTAACATGTCATTACGGAAGCTTTTGTCCATCAGCAAGCGGATCAAATGCGGATAGCTGGTGAACGGTGCGCCGTTTGGATGGTCGGTGGTGAGGAAAATCCGCCAAGGATCTTCGACCAATAGGAAAATTTCCAGACCAATTGCCCATTGCAAGGCATTCACGAAGTTTTGATCTTTGTATTTGAACGGTACAACTCCGCAGCCGGCATCGCATTCGATGTCCATACAGACCCATTTATTTGGGCTGGCAAAACGGTGGTTAGCGTGCTGGCGCATATTGTCGCCCGATGCAGTCACAGTTTGACCGAACAAAATCTGTCCGACATCGGCGGTGATGTTGGAGTTTTTGTTAATCGCTTCGGCAATTTGCGCGGCGCCAGAGGAGAATTTGAAATCGCCTTCGGTGCCGTAGCTGTGGAATTGGATATGGGTTAAGTGCATCGGCAAACCGTCGATACCTTGGATGGTATTGAGGGTGGTTTCCAGATTGCCAGGTACGCCTAAGTTACAGCCGTGAACATGTAAGGGATGAGTTACACCTAATTCTTTAACCGCGGTCGCTAGAGTTTGCAGAATTTGGCGAGGTGTTACGTCGTAATGACTGTTTTTCTCGTCTAAATCCAGTTTGCGTTGGTTAAATTTGAACGCATTGATGCCGCCAGCGTTAACCACTTTGATGCCGATGCCTTTTGAGGCATTTAAAGTCCAAGCCACATAGTCATTGATGGCTTTTTGGTCTTTGTTGGCGGTCATCATTCGCAACAAGAAATCGTCGCTGCCCAGCATCACATAACCACCTTTATCGACGATAGGTGTGTCGCCCATTTCCATGTGCGCTTGGCGAGCGTTGATGGGTAATACCGCTGGCTCGAAACAGGCGGTATAGCCCATTTCCGCGTAGCGATAACCTGCAACGAAAGTGCTTGGCATAGCATGGCCGTTACCAGAGCGAGTGATTTGGGTGCGGTGTACCGGATCTAAACGGTGATCTTCCGGTAACAAGGTGCGGGCAATATTGCCTTTGCCGCCGCCGATATGGGTGTGCATATCAATTGCACCGGACATGACGACTTTGCCGCGTAAATCATATTCTTGATCGACTGGGCGACCATCGGTTGGTGCGTCGATGATTTTGCCGTCTTGGACGTAAATGTCTTGAATTTGACCGTCGATGCCGCTGGCCGGATCGTAAACGCGTCCACCTGTTAGTTTTGTCAGCATGTCGAGATCCTATAGTGCTTGTTCAATGGCGGTGAGAACTTCGGCGGTGCTTGGCAAGCCGGCATCTCGTAATTTTTTTAGTCTAATCGCGACGACGTTATCTAGGCGATAAGCGTGGCCTGCGTGGTCTATGCCTGGTGTGCCAACAGGGATGAATACATCGGGTTGTTTGGCAAAACTCATGCCTGAGCGACCAATCACAATCGTGGGTAAATCGCTTGCAGGTGGTAAGGCGTTGGCGTTAAACGCATTCACCCAAACTAAGGCATCGGCTTCGCCGTTGTTGAGCATGGTTTGGGTGTCGTACAAATACGGATCGTATTCTGGATAGCCGCGAGCAAAATTGACGCGAGCCGGATAACCGGTGGTCCAGCCACAAACTTGGTTGGCGGTTTGGTCGCCTTCTTTACCGCCCAATGGGAAGCCAGAGCAGCGGGTGCCTTGCAAGTTGATGTCTTTAACAATGCTGCATAAGCTTTGTACCGTTAGTTCAGCTTGCTCGAAACCTAAAGCGCCTGCGCCCCACAAAATTACGCCGTATTTTGCTGCTTTGAGTTGGTCAACAATTGTTTGTAATGCCGATATTTCAATGCCAGCGACTGAGGTGGCTTGCAAAGTTTTGCCTCGTAACAGTGCCGATAAAACTGCTGTTACTTCGGGTAAATCGGCATCAGCGCAAGTGATTACATCGGCTTTTTTACCAACAGGTGAGGTTGATGCATTCGCTGATGGCGCTTTGCCGAGATAAATGATTTGACGGTTATTGGTATCTGCCAAATGCATTGATTCTGGATTCCACAAGTAACGCTCGAAAAAACGTGGCGCAAAGGCTTCTAAATCAGTGCCGACGATTAATAAAACATCACAGCGATTTTTCAATTCAGCCAAAGTGGTGTTCATCCAACCGCTATCTTGCAAAGCCAGTAAATTACGGCGAGCAACATTAAAGTTGATGTTATCGACTACTGCGCCGGTTTTATCAGCTACCGCCAATAAAGCTCTCATGCCGTTGACGTCAGTTGCGCAGCCTCCAATCACCGGTTGCTGAGTGTCGCGTAGAATTTGCGCGGCTTTGGCAACGGCTTCCGCCAAACTCGCTGGCTGACCAGCGATGCTGGGTTGGGTGTCGGTAACTGCTTGCTCAAAGGCAGGAGTGTTTACCGCGCAACCATTGGCTGTGACTTTAAGCTGTACACCGTCTACTTGGATGCTTAAGTCATCGCTACCGATACCGCAAAACGGGCTGGGTATCTCTGTGATTTCAGTCATGCTGCTGTCCTCAATCTTTTTTTATGTATTTAAAACGGGGATCGTCGGGAGTGCCTTCCAGAATGCCTGCGGAGCTTTCCGCGGCATCCCACATCACGACCTCTTCAATTTTTTTAGCTAAGGCAAAGTCTTTGTCAGTAATGCCTTTTTCAGCGTGAGTGACTAATTTGACGATCACAAACGCATACGAAACAGTTAAATCAGGATGGTGCCAAGCTTTTTCTGCCAAATGACCGATGGTGTTGACCACCATTAATGTCGATTTCCAGCCGCTGGTTTTGATTTTGCGACGTATCCAGCCGTTTTCATAATACCAATGCGGTAGCTCGTGACTAAGTCGTTCGATGATTTCAGCTTCGCTATACATGTTGTTATTTATTTAACGACGCGCAAATGAGGGCGTTGCGGTGCTGGTGGCGGTGTTTCATCCTCTTCTTCGACTTCTTCTGGGTCAAAGAACATGCCGCGGCCGTTTTCTTTAGCATAAATGGCTAACACGGCTTTACAAGGAACTTTGATACGCATCGATTTACCGGCAAAGCGGGCATCGAATTGAATTTCTTGATTGCCTAGCAATAAACCTTGAACTGCTGAAGGGCGAATGTTTAAAACAATCCGGCCATCTTCAACGAAATCGGTTGGCAAGCTGACGTCTGGATATTCGGCATTAACTAGTAGATGCGGAGTTAGGTCGTTATCGACTATCCATTCGTAGATAGAGCGGAGTAGATAGGGTTTTAATGGTGTCATTTGCTTATGGGCATCATATTTTTTTCTTCAGTGGTTAAGCTGTCTTGAAAAGCTTTTCTACTGAACAGGCGATTAGAGTAAGCGGTGATGCCTTTGCCCAAGCTGATAATGTCGATACCAATGCTCGGTAAACGCCATAAAAAGGGAGCCATCACGCAATCTATCATTGAGTATTCTTCGCTCATGAAATAAGGCGTTGCTTCAAATACCGGTGCTGCGGCAAGCAAGCTTTCTTTGAGCATTTTCTTTTGTTTGCTGTTCTTTTTGTCGCCCAGCGTTAGGATTTCATCTAATAAAGCATACCAATCTTGATCGATACGTTTAATCAGCATTCTGGCATTGGCGCGGGATACTGGGTCCATTTGATGCAAAGCGGGATGTGGAAAGCGCTCATCCAGATATTCCATGATGATACGTGCATCGTATAGAACTAAATCACGTTCAACAAAAGTCGGTGAATTGCCATTGGGATTAAGTTCAATTAAATCTTCTGGCGGATTGTTTGGGTCAAAAAACTCAATATCAGCAGGAACCGCTTTTTCATGAACGACCAAACGAGCGCAATGGCTCAAAATGCAAGTCGACGATGTAAAAAGAGTCATTGCGGATTTTCGGCTAGTGATGTTTGCCACGAAGAATAACCTCTTAATTAACGGGGGTCGGAACGGGGCGAATTGTACCACGGTTGATTGTGGATTTGGTGAGCTGCGGCGGGGGGTAAAACGGCGGGGAAAGATTGCGGAACGCCTCTCGGCGTTCCGCTTAAAAAGACTTAGTGAACGTCTTTCCAATATTCTTTTTTCAACAAATAAGCTAACGCGATAATCATCAATAAGAAGAATAAAACGTATTTGCCCATTGCTTGTCTTTCTAGTTGAACTGGCTCACCAACGTAGACCAAGAAGTTCACCAAATCGTTGACCATGTGATCAAACTCTTTAGGTGACATTTGGCCAGGTTGTTCAAGCTTCAACTCAGCGACTACGTCGTGACCATCAATGTTTTTGATCACAGCGGTTTGTGTGCCTTGTTGTTGCCAGAATACGTTAGGCATCGCCACATCTTTAAAGACTAGGTTGTTAACGCCAGTTGGTTTGCTTTTATCGGCATAAAAGCCTTTCAAGTAGCTATACAACCAGTCTGCACCGCGAGAGCGAGCAATCAACGACAAGTCTGGCGGTGTGGTGCC
>CAIZCB010000062.1 GCA_903931355.1 uncultured Pseudomonadota bacterium | reverse complement strand
TTGACCTCATTAAAGGTGGTCAACATCGCTGCGTTTTGTTGCGCTTGTAACAAGCGTTCTGCCACTTTAGCGCGGAGACGAGTCATTGGTACTCGTTGTTCAGCGCGTAAACTGGTGTTGGCGGTGGTTTGTTGTTTGCTTAAATAATCTTCCACATCGGCTTTTAAAATCCGGCCATGTTTGCCAGAGCCGCTAATCGCATTGGGATCAACCTCAGTTTCAGCTACCAAGCGCCGTACCGAAGGGCTTAAAGTCGGCTCGTCTTTAGCGACAGTTTTAGCTTGTTGCTGTTGTTGAATCTCTAATTGCGCCAACACTTGACCGCTAACGACTACTTCGCCACCTTGAATCTGGATGCTTTGCAAAATCCCAGAGTGCGGGGCAGGGACTTCTAAAATCACTTTATCGGTTTCAAGGTCAGCCAAGTTATCGCCTTCATTAACCCAATCGCCGGTTTTTTTATGCCAAACCACCAAAGTCGCATCGCTGACTGATTCGGGAAGAACGGGAACCAGAATATCTAAACTCATGTTTTTTCCTTAGCTGTTGCCGTAAAGGGCGCTGTTGACCACGGCGCGTTGTTCGTTTTGATGGGTTTTGTAATTGCCAACCGCAGGAGCAGCCGAGGCAACACGACCGGCATAGCTCAAGCTGATGCCGTTATCAATATTATCAACAAAATGGTGGCGGCTTTGATACCACGCACCTTGATTTTTCGGTTCTTCCTGACACCAAACAATGTCTTGCAGATTCGGATATTGGCTAATTTCACGTTTGAAATGTGCCACAGGGAATGGATAAAGCTGTTCAATCCGCACAATCGCGATGTGTTTTAAATCATCTTGGCGGCGGGTTTCCAATAAATCGTAGTAAACCTTGCCGCTGCATAGTACCAAGCGGGTGACTTGCTCCGGCTGGATAGGGTCAATTTCGCCAATCACCGGTAAAAATTCGCCAGCAGTTAAATCATTTAAGCTAGAAACCGCCAATTTATGCCGCAGCAAGCTTTTGGGCGTCATCACGATTAACGGTTTGCGGTATTCGCGCAGTAATTGCCGACGCAGTAAATGGAAAATCTGCGCCGGTGTGGTGGGGACGCAGACTTGAATGTTTTGGTCGGCACACAGTTGCAGATAACGCTCCAAACGCGCTGATGAATGTTCTGGGCCTTGACCTTCAAAACCGTGTGGCAAGAACATCACTAAGCCGCTGAGCTTGCCCCATTTGGTTTCGCCAGAGCTGATGAATTGATCAATCACCACTTGCGCGCCATTGGCAAAGTCACCAAATTGCGCTTCCCAAATCACTAAAGTATTCGGCTCGGTGGCGCTGTAGCCATATTCAAAGCCTAAAACCCCAGCTTCGGATAACAGCGAATTGAAAATTTGCGGCTTGCCTTGATCGGGGCTGAGATATTTCAACGGCAGGTAGCATTGGCCGTTGCTTTGGCCTTGTAAGATAACGTGGCGATGTGAAAAGGTGCCGCGTCCAACGTCTTGGCCGCTCATCCGCAAGTTATAGCCTTCCAGCAATAAGGTCGCGTAAGCCATGTTTTCGCCATAGCCCCAATCCAGCGGCAATTCGCCATCAGTCATTTTCTGGCGATCTGCCATCACTTTGGCAACGCGTGGATGCAAAACAAAACCTTCGGGGAACACTTGCAGGCGTTGGTTACAAAGGCGCAGCTTGTTCAATTCGACAGCAGTGTTAGAAGGCTCGTCCCATTGTTTGTTTAAAAACCGTTCCCAGCGTTGTGAATAAGAATAGCGATTACCATCGTTAATAATCGGTCTTGAAACCACTTCACCGGTTTTCAGTTGCTCTAAATAATTTTGTTCAATCTGCTGAACTTCAACTTCATTGATAACGCCGTCATTGATTAATTTTTGGGCATATAACTGGCGGGTAGTTTGCAGTTGGTCGATTTTTTGATACATCATCGGCTGGGTTGCCGCTGGTTCATCGGCTTCATTATGACCGTGACGACGATAGCAAATTAGGTCAATTACCACGTCTTTGTTGAACTTCATCCGATAGTCCATCGCCAATTGACTGACAAACACTACCGCTTCTGGATCATCGCCATTAACATGAAACACTGGCGCTTGAATCATTTTGGCGACATCAGTGCAATACAGGGTTGAGCGAGCATCGAAGGGGTTGCTGGTGGTAAAGCCGATTTGATTGTTAATCACAATATGCACGGTGCCGCCGGTATTAAAAGCGCGGGTTTCCGACATATTTAAGGTTTCCATCACGATACCTTGACCAGCAAACGCCGCATCACCGTGGATTAAAACCGGCAAAATTTGATTAATGCCTTGATCGTTTAATGCATCCTGACGGGCTTTTACCGAGCCTTCGACTACCGGATTGATAATCTCCAAGTGAGACGGATTAAACGCCAACGTTAAATGAATCGCACCGCCTGGGGTGGCAATATTGGACGAAAAACCCATGTGATATTTAACATCGCCAGTAATCGCGCCGGGGGTTGAGGTATGGGTGCCTTCAAACTCGCCAAACAAGGCCGCTGGGCTTTTGCCCATGATATTAACCAACACATTCAAACGGCCACGATGAGCCATGCCCAGCACCATTTCTTTAACCTTGGTTTCGCCAGCACGTTGAATGATTTCATCGAGAATCACAATCAACGACTCGCTGCCTTCTAAAGAAAAGCGTTTCTGGCCAACATATTTACGGTGTAAAAAGCGTTCAAAACTTTCAGCGGCGGTGAGCTGTTTCAATAGCCAAAGCCGTTTTTCGCTGTGGCTGGCAAAATTCGGTTTCGCGCCTTCCAGTTTGTCTTTAATCCAAGATTTGGCTTCGCTATCGATGATGTGCATGTATTCACTGCCAACGCTGCCGCAGTAAATCGCGTTAAGGGTTTCGATAATTTGCTGTAACGGCAAACGATCAACCCCGCACAAACCGCCCGTATCAAACAGCGTATTCATATCGGCTTCGGTTAAACCGTAATAACTTGGCTCTAAATCGGCGGGGATAGTGATGGATTTGCCGAGCGGATTGTTACGGGCAATATGGTGGCCTTTGACGCGGTAATGATTGATTAAGCCAGCGACAGCCGAGTGTTTCTTAACGCTGTGCTCGGTAAAGCCTTGCATTCGCGCCAAACGGCCCGGTTCGTTGATGGCCAGTCGTTCAAAATGGTTGATGATGAGGCTGTGAGGGGTGTCTTCGGTTGCACCGGCGTGAATCGCATCAAAGCGCAGTTTCCAGCTAGTTTCGACCGAATCGGGGTTATTTAGATATTGCTCGTAGAGATATTCAACATAGCTGGCATTGCCGCCATACAAGGCAGAAGTTTCTTTAAATAGCGTCAACAAATCGCTCATGCGAATATCCAAATTTAGCGGGTAGTGGCTATGGTAGCAGTAGGGATTAAAACTGCCAAAGCTTTGCGGGTTTTTCGATGGGATTTAGTAGTCAATTGTTGTCACTTATTGCATCAATGGTAGATAGGCGAGGGGACGGTCGGATAAGCCCGATAAACATGCGAAAACACATTTTCGGTCAAGGTTTCGATTTCTGCTTCGCTGTAATCGTCAACCGGTAGCCCAGTTGTATCATCGTACAAAAAGTCGTGGATTTGCTGTTTCACCGCATCGCGGCTGGCTTCTTTATCACGCCAATTATCGATTTTTAAACGCTCAGCCTTGAGCGTAGCCAACAACTCAACCGCAACTTTTTTAATCCGTTCAATATCTTTTTTATTTGGATCGGGTTTCAGCAGTAAATCAAACACCACCAGCGATTCTTCAGTTAAATTCTCACGAGCTGCGCGTTGCCCCTCATCATCCATTGCCTTAACCAAATTCATTAAATCAGCGAAAGTTTTTTCAATCGTCACGCGGTCTTTTTCTTGGTTGTATCCCTCAACCAACTGTTGGTAATGGTTTTGAAAATCAGTGCGTAGCGGATTTTGTAATAGCAACTGGTTAAGTTTTTTCTCGACAGCCTCTTTGAGATTTTGCACCGTTGACAGGCAGAAAGTATTCGTTGCTGGCGAGTTCGGAGTTGCTGCGTAATGTATCAGCTGCTTTCCACAAGCGTTTTTCGATTGCTTCGATATTTTCTAGTTGAGCCATGTCGTTTTAGTTTTATTTAGCGATTTTTTGATAGGTTATCAATAGGCATAAAAAAACCCGCTAAGTCAGATAACTTAGCGGGTTTTTTCTGGATTTTGTATGGTGCCTCAGACCGGAATCGAACCGGTACGGTGTCACCACCGCGGGATTTTAAGTCCCGTGCGTCTACCTATTTCGCCACCGAGGCTCCAGAACCGCTAATTATAAGGAATTCGAGGCTTTTGTCAAGCTTAGCGTTCAAGAATATCAAGGCCTGGCTCGTCGGAACTGGTGCGCGAATTTGTCGCCGCATCTGGATCGCGTTTTAAGCCTATAAAATCAAATAATTGCGTGTCGGCCATTTGTGATGGGGCGATATTTTGCAAACTGGAAAAAATGGTTTCTAAGCGACCTGGGAATTGTTTATCCCATGCGGTTAGCATTTTTTTCATTGCCACCCGTTGTAGATTTTCTTGTGAACCGCAGAGGTTACAAGGAATAATCGGGAATTTTTTAAAGGCCGAAAAGCGGTTGATGTCTTTTTCGCGGCAATAGGCGAGTGGGCGGATGATGATGTTTTGTTTGTCATCGCTCAGTAGTTTTGGTGGCATGGCTTTGAGTTTGCCGGCGTAGAACATATTGAGGAAAAAGGTTTCCATAATGTCATCACGATGATGGCCTAAGGCGATTTTGGTGATGTTGTGTTCTTTGGCGAAAGCGTACAAAGTGCCACGACGTAAGCGAGAACACAGGCTGCAAGTGGTTTTGCCTTCGGGGATGATGCGTTTAACGATGCTGTAGGTGTCGTGTTCAATGATGTGATACGGCACGGCTATCGATTGTAGATAGGCTGGTAACACATCTTCAGGAAATCCCGGTTGTTTTTGGTCGAGATTGACCGCGATAATTTCAAACTTAACTGGCGCGGTTTTTTGCAGGTTCAGCA
>CAIZCB010000061.1 GCA_903931355.1 uncultured Pseudomonadota bacterium | reverse complement strand
AGCACAACGTGCGGTTGCCATGGCGGATGCCGATTCTGTTGAAGACGGCACCATCCCTGCTGATGAAGCTGATGATTTGTTCATTTCTGTTGGTGTATTCATCCATTGGCTGGCTGAAGACGATGCAAAAATCGAAGAATACAACTACAAAGCAACTAAAGAAGCTATCGAACGCGCTGTAGCGGGTTCACCAACAGCTGCTGAAGTTGTTGCTGCTAAAAAAGAAGCAAAACATCCATTCGCTGCTAACAACGTATAAGTTTTAGCCTCGACGGTTGTCGAAAATACCCCAGCTTGCTGGGGTATTTTTTTGCCTAAAAATCGGCAAGATCGTTAGCACTTAATCGACCATTGTGCAGCGCCGATGCAATTAACACCGCATCAATACCCAAATGCTTTAATTGCTGCAAATCCGCCAAATCGCGAATTCCGCCAGCGGCAATGATGGTTTTATCAGGATTTTTTTGGCGTAAATCAGTCAGTTTTTCAAAGTCAGGGCCTAGCTGGCTACCAACCCGATTTAAAGTCATCACAATAATGTTTTTGGGCCAAAATTGATTGCTGTTAAACCAATCAGCATGACCCGCGGCTTGATCCTGTTTGAAATCCAAGGATAAGATTAAATCGGCATCCAGTTTGCTAACGGGTTGATTTTGCGATTCGGTGCCAATCACAGTTTTGTAATTACTCGCTTGATAAGGCTGACAATTAGCCAGTTCGCTACCGTCATCAATCCAAAATTCAATCGCTGGGTAATGATTTAATAACTGATTAATCAAATTGCGATGATTACCCAAACCACAAATTGCATTAAGATCAGCAATATAAATGCTTTTAAAATCAGCTAATTTCAATAAGTTAGCGATAACGACATCAGCCTCGCTACTATCGGTAATCAGCGAATGTTGATCAATTGCTTGATATTGACTTCTATCGCCACGCACCGCATGAACGACCAAGCCATCTTTTAAATCAATAACCGGAATGATTTGCATAATTGGAGTTTAACGCTTTGAAACTATTGGTTTTTGAATACATTTGTGGCGGCGGCATGGCGGATCAAGCTTTGCCGGATTGCTTAGCAGCCGAAGGTCGCTTGATGTTACAGGCTTTAATCGACCAGCTAAAGGATTTAGCTGCGATTCAGCTAATAATTCCATTAGATAAACGCTGCAATATAGTCGTACCCGCTAATGCCGAGATTATCTGGATTGATGATCAAAGCCCTAAAAACTATTTAAGCGATTTAATTGCCCGATCTGATGCGGTTTGGCCATTAGCGCCGGAAAGCCAAGGTTTATTAGCTGAGATTGCCCAGCAAGTGCTCGATCAAAACAAACCATTGCTTTTGTCATCACCAACAACGGTAAAGCTTTGCAGCGACAAACTAGCCACTTATCACACCTTAATCGACCACAACATTGCTTGCGTTGAAACACTGGCGTTAAATCCAAATAGCCTTAATCAATTCCCGATTAGCGTGCTAAAACCAATTGATGGTTTAGGCTGTGAAGGCAGCATCGTGGTTGATAATCCTCAACAATTCCAGCAATTAAAATCTGAATTAACCCACTACATTGTCCAGCCTTATATCGCAGGCCAAGCGGTCAGTCTATCGTGTTTATTTAAGCAAGGGCAGGGTTGGTTGTTAACCTGTAATCAACAACAAATTCAGCTCAAGCAACAGCAATTTAACTTAAGCGCGTGTTTGGTTAATGTCCCCAATCGCTATCCTGATGTCTATCAAAACTTGATTGATCAAATCGCCAAAGCCTTACCGGAATTATGGGGTTATATCGGTATTGATTTAATCGAAACCGCTGAGCAAGGCCCGTTATTACTGGAAATTAACCCACGCTTAACCACCTCTTTCGTCGGCATTTATCCTGCGACAGGGATTAATGTTGCCGAACAAGTTATACAATTGCTGACAAACGACCCTCAAATCAAACCGACACAGCAACAAATCGTTACAGTCGATATTCACGGAAACTAAGTTTATGCATACAAAAATCATCGGCTGGGACATCGGCGGTGCGCATGTTAAAGCGGCTTTATTAGATGAAAATGGCCAGATTTTGCAAGTGTTGCAACAGCCTTGTCCGTTATGGAAAGGCATTGATCACTTGCATCAAGCCATGTCAGTGATTTTACAAGCCTTACCAACCGGACAATATTTACATGCAGTAACCATGACTGGCGAATTAGTCGATTGTTTCGCCAGCCGAGAGCAGGGCGTACAAGCCATTATCCAAGCGGTACATCAGCAATTAAATGGTCAGGATCTGACCATTTATGCTGGTCGCCGTGGTTTTTTAAGTCCGGCTGATATAACTGCTAACGAATACATGAATATTGCTTCGGCAAACTGGTTGGCCAGTGCCGATTTAGCGGCTAAACAACAAGCATTCGGCTTGTTTGTCGATGTCGGCAGTACCACTACTGATATTCTGTTATTAGAAGACCAGCAAGTCCAAGCTCAAGGTTATAGCGATTACCAGCGCTTGGTGTCGGGCGAATTGTTGTATACCGGCATTGTCAGAACTGCGGTGATGGCGATTACACAACGAGCGGTTTTTAACGGTCAAGATATGGGTTTGATGGCGGAATATTTCGCAACGATGGCCGATGTTTACCGCTTAACAGGCGATTTACAGGAAGCACACGACCAAGCTGACACAGCTGATGGCGGCGAGAAAACCCCTAAAGCTAGCGCTATTCGTTTATCCAGAATGACAGGCTATGAATTTGCCGAAAGCGACTGGCCGCTATGGCTAGATTTTGCCCAACAGCTAAAACAACAGCAAAAACAGCTAATTACTAACGCTTGTTTACAACAAATTCAACGCAGTCAACAGCCCGAGAGTCTAGTTTTACTAGGCGCAGGCGTAGGGCGGTTTTTAGTTAAACAAATTGCCACGGAACAAGGCTTCCAATATCAAGATTTTGCCGAGATTTTCCAGTCATCGGCTCAAGGTGAAATCGATGCTAATGACTGTGCGCCAGCGGTAGCGGTGGCTTATCTTGCCGGTGGGTTTTGTTAAACGCCTGTGCTGTTATAAAATCTCGCTCTATCCCTATAGTCTTCGCCTTTGAATGTCATTAACCACAGTCGTTAAACAGCCTTTACCTTATTTTCAAGATAGCGCTCAATTATTTGCCCCGTTGGCGGCTTTGCCTTGGGCGGTATTTTTAGATAGCGCCTACCACGGCAACCAACAAGGCCGATTCGATATTTTGGCTTATCAGCCAGTCTGCACTTTGCAAACCTATGGCGAACGCACGGTTATCAGCAAAAATGGCCAACAAACCATTAGCCATGAAGACCCGTTTGCCTTAGTTAAACAAGCATTAGGCTCAGTAAAACCCGCGATTGATGATTTGCCATTTAATGGCGGCGGAATTGGCTATTTTGGTTACGACTTAGCCCGCCGCATCGAAAAATTACCGATTTTGGCGCATGATGATGAACAAGCGCCAGAAATGGCGATTGGTATTTATCAATGGGCGGTGATTGTCGATCATTTGCAGCAACAAAGTTGGCTAGTCGGTTACGATTTAAGTACCGAGCAACAGCAAAACTTGATCAAACAATTTAGCCAACTATCGCCCGATACAAGCGTTAATGATGGCTTTAAAGTCTTAACTGCGCCGCAATCGAATCTCGACAAAACCGCATACGCCACAGCCTTTAACAAAATCAAACACTATCTAAAAGAAGGCGATTGCTATCAGATTAATCTGACCCAGCGCTTTGTTAGTCAATGTGAAGGCAATCCGTGGCTGGCTTATCAAGCTTTGCGACAAATTAACGCCGCGCCATTTAGCGCCTATTTGAATTTGCCGGATCTGCAAATTTTAAGCTCCTCACCCGAGCGTTTTTTGCAAGTTATTGATGGTCGAGTGGAAACCAAACCCATTAAAGGCACTCGTCCCAGAAAAGCCGATTTTGAACAAGATCAGCAACAAATCCAAGACTTGAGCAATAGCCGAAAAGATCGCGCTGAGAATGTGATGATTGTTGATTTGCTGCGTAATGACATTAGCAAAACTTGCCGTGATGGTTCAGTGAAAGTGCCTAAGTTATTTGCTGTGGAGTCTTACGCGACCGTTCATCACTTGGTTAGCACCGTGATTGGTGAATTGGTTAATGGTCAACAAGCGTTGGATTTATTGCGTAGTTGTTTCCCTGGCGGCTCGATTACTGGAGCGCCAAAAATTCGTGCCATGGAAGTGATTGAAGAACTGGAACCACAGCGCCGCGGCATTTATTGCGGTTCGATTGGTTATATCGGCTTTGATGGCAATATGGACACCAATATCGCCATCCGCACTTTAGTCCATAATCAAAACACCATCCGCTTTTGGGCTGGCGGCGGGATTGTCAATGACTCGGTTCTGGACGAGGAATATCAAGAATGTTTCGACAAAGCGGCGGCCTTATTGCAACTGT
>CAIZCB010000060.1 GCA_903931355.1 uncultured Pseudomonadota bacterium | reverse complement strand
ATCATCAATCTTTTTAAATAACTGTGTTATCTAACACAGTTATCAACATAAACAGATTGACAGTTTCGACTAGCTACTTTTTTGAACCTAACAGCTAAAGTCACAAGCAAAAACCCGCTAAGTCATTGATTTATATTAATCAAAATCGAGTGTCTAAAAGATGATCAATCTAAGTCAATCCGTGAAAAATTAAGCAGTTAGGGGCGTTAATCAACTTCAATCCACAGAGTTATCCACAGCTTTTGTGGATAACTGCTTAAATCAATGAGTTAGCGGTGCTTTCTATAAAATGGCATAAAAAAGCCTCGTTATTCTCACTTGCTTGATGGCCAAGCGAGCAAGAAAAACAAGGCTATTTTTTTTTCGAGGAAAGATTTAAATCAAACTACGGCAAATTCACCACCCCATAATCATCGGTCACTAAAGTTCCGACCTGATTGATATACAAACCAAACGATAAGGCCGTAGCGCCAGCAGGCACAGCGGGAATAGTGTAGTTGGCTTGAGTCCAGTTATTGGTGCTGACGTAATTCGGGCTGGTTAGCCAGTAAGTCCAAACACCGGCACTATTGCGGTAATAAACCACAAAGCCGGTCGGTACCGTCGATTTATACCAAGCATTTAGGGTATAGCGAGTGCCTGGCGTTACCTTGGGAGCACAGGTGCTGGTGTCTTGTTTTTGCACCAGTTTACGGTCGCCTGAGGCACGGCTGGTGATTTGTAAGGATTCGGCGAAATTTCCGCTATGGGTCAAAGCAGGATCTTTAATCCGTGTCCAAACAAAGCTGTTAGTGCCCTGCCCGCCTAATTGCCAACAATCAGGAATACTGTCTTTATTGGCGTCAATCTCTAAAGACGCATTGTTGACTGGATTGCCAGCGTAATTATTAACCACGACATTAATCGCTGGGGTTGTGGTGATATTGCCAGCGGTGTCGTAGGCTTTGGCGGTCAAAATCGCGGGGCCGTCGGCATTTAACAAGGTATTCCAGTTAATTGTATAAGGACTGCTATTAGTCACACCCAACACCGCGCCATTCACTAAAAATGTGACTTTTGAAATTGCGACATCATCCTCGGCAACCGCCGACAAAGTCACTTGCTTAGAGACGTTATCAGCTTCGTTAGGGGTTGGTGGTTGGATAAAGCTGATAGTTGGTGGTAATAAGTCATTTTGCACAGTCAGATTATTAACCGCTGACAAGGTTTGATTACCACTATCATCGGTCGCTCGAACCGTATAAGTGGCAACACCATTGGGCACCGAACTAGAATTCCAAGTCACTGAATAAGGTTTGGTGTGATCAGTACCAACCACAGTGTCATTGATTAAAAACTCCACGCTTTGCACCACCGAATTATCGGTAACCGATGCAGTGAGTGAAACAGGACCTGTTACCGAACTACCATCAGCCGGAGCAAAACTCTCAATTACCGGTGAATTACTATCAACTGCCGCGACGTTACCAAGCACCGCCGCCATTGAATAATCATCGGTACTTAATTCGCCGGTACTATTGAGTGAAAGCCCAAAACTCAAAGCCTGAGCGCCAGCCGGTAAATCTCTGGCGTAATATTTGAACTGAGTCCAGTTATCAACCGCTGTGTAAACCGGCCCATCGCGCCAATACTGCCAGTTGCCGTTCGCATCTAAATAAAACATCACCAGCGTGGTCGGTACAGTGGATTTGTACCAAGCACTTAACTCATACAACTCACCCGCGACAACATTGGGTGCACAACCACCCGCCGCCTGCCCTGCATCCAGCTCAGGTAATAACTTTCGATCACCACTGTTATAGCTATTAATCACTAAGTTTTCACTATAACTACCACTATGCGCTTTGGAAGCATCATTGAGATGGCTCCAATTACCTGTATTAGCCCCATAATTGGACTGATACCAACACTGTGCCTGATTATTTTTATCGACTTCTAAAGATGGATTAACAATCAAATTCGGGCCTAGTTGCGGCGGTGGCGGTGGCGCTGGGTAATCGCCAGACATCACTTCATGAACGGTTCTGACATAGGTATCATTAGCGGTACGGGTTTCCAGCCAAGTTAAAAGCGCATCCAAATCAGCGGGCTTGACTGCCAAGGTGCTACAGCCATCACAAACCCGATGAAACACCAACGGCACCCAGCCACCGCCATGTTGTTCGGCTTGTATCACATAGCTTTGCATATCAGCCAAGGTGGTGGTGGTTGCCACCGAGCTATTGCTGGCGACGAAAAAACGATTGCCCGGTGGAATGCTTTCCGCCCAAGGACAATCTTGACAATACTGACCACTAATCAAGCCACCCACTGCACGCGCGCTTTCATAAGTCCCCAGACCATCACAACCCGCAGCCACCACGCTCTGACTGCTTGGCCCAGTCGAGCCAAACGGATACGCAAAGCTGTGAATTTGATCCAAACCATACCAATCCACCAAATTACGCATATCGTCACAAATAGCATTATGTTGATCGGTATCCGACAAGGTGGCTAAATCGACGTGGTTAATGGTGTGGCCGGCAATCTCATTGCCATCGGCCAATAAGCCATCCACTTCGGCTTTGGTTAGATAACCACCACCGGAATCGACTTTGTTGGAATTGATGTAAAAAGTGCCGTGCATTCCGTGTTTTGCCAGAATCGCACGCGCGGGAGATTGGGTTAAACCATCATCGAAAGTTAACGAAACCAAGGTTTGCCAACGGACATTGGCGGCTTGTGAGGGCTGATTGAAGGCGACGATGACTAACAAAACCAATAGGATTAGTTTTAAAAAACTATAACGCTTCATAAGGCCTCCAATTTCAAACTGGCCGGCTGCGCTAAGTGCGTACCACCATTATTTGGAGAAACCGCCACTACCAAAGAGTAATGTCCGGCCTGCGCTAAAGTGGCTCGCAATCGCCATTCTTTAATGGTTTTTTTATTAATCGGAAAGCCACCGCGTTTATGGTGTTCGCGATGCGGCAAACCTGCGGAACTAATCGCCGCCATCACCCCACCATCGACTTGTTCCAACAGCAAAGGCTTCCACTCATTGCCTTCCTGAACATCCAGTTTGACGTCAGCCACCCGCAAATCACTTAGCTGATCATCGTGAATAAATAACCGTAGCCGCGAAGCCGATGCTTCTAGCGAATCTTGATTAACTAATCTGACATTAATCCCTTCAACTGGATAACCCGATGGTGCATTTTTCGGCCCCGTCAGACTAAGACTTAAACGTGGACGAGTATCGGCCAAGATCGGTTGGCTAACACTCATAGCGGCGAAAACGATGAATAATGTCACACCCAATTGATAAGTGAATTTTCGACAATGCGCGAATGGCGGATTTTGATAGTGATTCATAGCACAGGCCCCTTAAACTGCTGATTAATAGATGTTTTTTACTTTATTCACATAACGATTAAATTAATGAGTTATCAAAACGTCTGTGAACGCACATACAGCTTAAAGGCAACATTGAGGGTTTATCTGTGCGATAAACCGCTTAGGATCAATTACTTGGAGGGGTAACACCCATTTGCTAGTGGTTACATAACAGCTACCAATCTCACCGTCATTTCTGGGAAGGCGGGAATGACGAAGTCAATGGCATTGACCTCAGGTTTAGGCCAGAATAAGCACAGCATTTCTGGCAGAGAGCTTATCGATCAGCAGAGAAAGCCTTCGCCGCAAACGCTGTGCTTATTGCGGCCTACGAAGCACTAGATTTTTCTCAGACAAAAAACAACCGCAGCCCGTCCCATTTGCCCCAAGCGGGACAAACAGAAAAGGCTTTGGTTGTTTAATTAAGCTGTTTTAAAAGACGTGAATTTAAGGCGCAGCAACCATTGCATAATCATCGGTAATTAAAGTACCGACTTTTTGAATAGCCAAGCCAAATGAGATTGCAGTAGCACCAGCTGGTACAGCTGGCAAAGTGTAACTGGCTTGTTTCCAAGCGCTAGTAATCGCGAAATTAGGACTGTTTAACCAATACACCCAGTTTCCTGATCCATCTCGATAAAACACCGCCATGCTGGTCGCGACAGTTGATTTATACCAAGCACTGATGGTGTATTTCTTACCGGCAACAACCGATGGCGAACAAGTGCTGGATGATTCATCAGTAAGCAACTTCACATCACCAGAACTGTATCGAGTCAACTGTACCGATTGCGCATAATTACCGCTATGGGCTTGTGCAGGATTGTTAATCCTAGTCCAAACGAAGCGATTTCTGCTCGAGCCATAAGCATCTTGCTGCCAACAATCTGGAATATTGTCGTTATTAGCGTCAATTTCCAAAGAGGCATTGCTCAACAAACTCACCGTTTGGCTGTTATTGATCGTCACGCTAACTGCTGATGTCGTGGTGACATTACCAGAACCATCATAAGCCTTGGCTGTGATGCTGGCTGAGCCATTGGCAGTAAGCGCGGTATTCCACGTCACTGTATAAGGACTGGCACTCACCGTCCCCAGCACCACACCATTGACCAAAAACTCAACTTTGGTGACGCCAATATCATCACTGGCATTAGCTGATAAGCTCACGGTTCCAGAAACAGTATCGCCAGACTTGGGGGTCGGCGGCTGAATAAAGCTGATGATGGGTGCGGAGGCATCATTTTTGACCGTTAGGGTGTTATTACCAGAAACAGCTGGGTTATCACTACTATCAACGGCTCTGACGCTATAAGTCACTGCGCCATTCGCCACTGCCGTTGAATTCCAGGAAGCCGAGTAAGGGCTAGTGCTATCAGTCCCCACCACGCTACCGTTAATTAAAAACTCAACTTGTTTCACCGCCGTGTCATCAGTGACATTAGCGGTTAGCGACACAACACCTGTCACCGTCGAACCACTCACTGGGGCCAAATTGCTAATAACCGGTGGTGTAGTATCTGTGACCACAACAGAGGAACCAGTGACAGTAGCCAACGAGTAATCATCAGTACTTAACTCACCAACAGCCGCTAATGACAGCCCAAAACTCACCGCTTTAGCACCGGCCGGTAATTCAGTAGCGTAATACTTCACTTGCGTCCAATTACTAGAGGCTGCGTATAAAGGCCCATCGCGCCAATACTGCCAGACGTTATTGGCATCTAGGTAAAACAAGGTCAATGACACTGGGGCGGTTGATTTATACCAAGCACTTAACTCATAGGTTTGCCCTGCCACCACATTTGGCGCACAAGCATTAGCCGCTTGACCAGCATCTAAAGTTGGCAACAATTTACGATCGCCGTTGCTATAGCTGCTAATAGTGACCGTTTCGCTGAAGTTGCCGCTATGCGCCTTGGTCGGATCGTTACGATGCAGCCAAGTCGCAATATTGGTGCCATAGTTAGAACGATACCAACAATCAGCTTGATTATTGGTATCGGCATCCAATTCTAAAGACGGATTTTTCAACAAATTAGCGCCTAATTGCAACGATGGCGACGGCGGATAATCTCCCGCTATCACCTGATGCACAGTTCTGACATAAGTGGCATTAGCCGCGGCGCGAGGTTCCAGCCAAGCTAAAAAATCCTCCAACACTGCTGGACTGACCGACAAAGTGTCACAGCCATCACAGACCCGATGAAACACAATCGGTATCCAGCCACCGCCATGTTGTTCTGCCTGTAATACATAGCCTTGTAAATCAGCCAAGGTGTTGAATGATTTGGTTGAGCTATTGGTTGGAATGAAATAAGGATTACCCGGTGGCAGATTGACAGCCCAAGGACAGCTAGTACAAGACGTACCACTGACTAAACCACCAACAGCTCGCGCACTTTCATAAGTACCAACCCCAGAACAGCCAGCGGCAACAATGCTTTGCGTAGTCGGCCCAGTCGAACTAAATGGATACGCGAAGCTATGCACCTGATCAACACCAAACCAATTGACCAAGTTTTTCATATCATCACAAATCGCCGTGCGTTGTGCTGAATCTGACAAAGTCGCTAAATCGACATGGTTGATGGTATGGCCACCAATTTCACTGCCGCTGGCCACTAAGCTATCTAACTCGGCTCTGGACAAATAGTCAGTGTCATCAATCCGGTCAGTATTAACGTAAAACGTGCCGACCATATTATGTTTAGCCAAAATCGCCAGCGCTGCCGATTGGCTTAAACCATCATCAAAAGTTAAAGACACTAAAGTCCGCCACATCGGTGCAGCTTGCACTGATTGATTTAAGGTCACTATCGACAACAAAACCATCAACATCAATTTGAAAGATTGGATTCTCATAACGCCTCCAACTTCAAACTAGCCGGTTGCGCCAAATGGGTACTACCGTTATCCGGTGACACCGCCACCACTACCGAATAATGCCCCGCCAAAGCCAGCGTTACCCGTAAACGCCATTCTTTAATGGTTTTTTTATCAATCGAAAAACCGCCTTTTTCGTGATAATCATTGTGTGGCAACCCCGCGGAACCTATCGCAGCCATCACGCCACCATCAATCGGTTCCAAGGCTAAAACGTGCCAATCACTGCCTTCCAGCACGTCAATCTTAATGTCGCCAGCCTGTAAGTCGCGGTCGAGTTCATCGTGAATAAATAAGCGTAAGCGAGAAGCTGGAGCATCGTTCACCTCTTGGTTGACTAATTTGACGTTAATCCCTTCGACCGGATAACCCGATGGTGCGGTTTTTGGCCCTGTTAACGTCAGTCCCAAATGTGTATCGGCAAAAACCGAAGCTGAAGCGGCTATCAGCAAAGTCGCGGCTATTAACTGGGATGGCCGACATCTCCTGAGAGTGCCACCACCCCCTGAATAGTTGAGTTGATGATTCTTATATTGATTCATGGCATAGCTTCCTTAAATGTCAGATTAAAATAAGTTTTCAACTAAAGTGGTTTGGGCAGTTTCATAAGGTTTTTCCGTTCGTCCTGAGCTT